>NZ_JAIGQA010000019.1:0-65455 GCF_019733245.1 Streptomyces sp. WAC04114 | reverse complement strand
CCCCGGCTCCCCCGCCTTCATGCCCCCGGAAGCTACACGCTTGTTCGACGTTGCGCTCCCCCTACCGGCGAGAATCGCCCCGGATCGCCGAAATTCCTCTCATTCCAGGTTGACCGCGCCAAACAGCTGTGGCCCCGCCCCTGAGCAGGGACGGGGCCACATGAGCCACCAGTCGATCAAGAACCGGTCAGCGCCAGGTCAGCCCGATCAGAGCCCATCAGAGCCCATCGGAGCCCGGTCAAAGCCCGATCAGCTCGTACCGAAACCGACCGCCAGATATTCCTTGTCCCGCACGGTCGACCGCTTGCTCGCGTACACCTTGGACATGTACAGGTGTCCCTCGGCGTACAGGAACTCGGAGTACTCCGGCGACATGCTGGTCTCCACGTCGCGGACCGACTCGTTCGCGGGATTCTGCAGCAGCGTCGTCTCCTTGAAGCTGCCCCCGGCGATGCTCACGACCTGTCCGCCCTTGTCGTAGGGCGGACGCTTGTACGCGATCAGGTTGCCGCCGTCCATGCGCAGCGGCGAGATCGTGTAGCCGTCGCCCGCGTCCGCCCGCTGCCCGGTCTGCTTGCCGGTGGCGAGGTCGAAGGCGACGATCTCGTTGGTCTGGCTGTACTTGCCGGTGCCGTCGTGCTCCTCGGTCGGCAGGTACAGCCGGTCGTTGCCGACCGCCAGCAGGTTGCAGGCCTCGACGCGGGTGATGCCCTCGCAGCGGGCCGCGAACTGCTCACCCGGCGCGGAGATGCGCGTGCGCAGCTTGCCGGTCTTGCTGTCGATGGAGAAGAAGTCGGAGATGCCGCTGCCGTCGCCCGCGGAGTCGCCGACGTCGGCGGCCACGACCAGCGGGTTGGTCGACACGATGCTCGCGTACTCGATGCCCTCGGTCATCTTGTACTCCGAGATCACCTTCCCGGACTTCGGGTCGATGGTCTGGATGTGCAGCTGCCGCTGGTCATACGAGCCGCACTTGCGCACCGCGACCAGCTTCTCCCCGCCGCCGTACCCGGCGTCGTAGCAGGAGTCGGTCGGCTTCGGGCTCCACAGGAGCTTGCCGGAGACGTCGAAGGCGGCGCCGCCGCTGGTGCTGCCGACGGCGACGGTCTTCCCGCTCAGCGTGATGTTGTCGAAGTTGATCAGCTGGTCACCGGTCTTGACGGTCTTCGTCCACAGCCGCTTGCCGGCGTCGAGGTCGATGAGCGCGATCTGGCTGCACCCGTGCGAGGGGTCGGCCTTGGTGGGCATCGCCGGCTGGTAGAGGATCGCCGTCAGGTTGTCGTCGGTGACGTGACGGCTGGCCTGGCAGACCGGACCGGCCAGCGGGAGCTTCCACAGCTCGCTGCCCTTGTCGCGGTCGTAGCCGACGATCTGGGCGATGCCGCTCTTGACGTACGCCTTGTCGGTGAGCCACGAGCCGGAGACGACGACCGTGCTGTCGTTCTTCACCTCGGGCGCCGGGACCTGGAAGAGGACCTTGGCGCTGGGGTCGGACGGCGCCTTCTCCTTGCCGGAGGTGGTGCCGCCGTTGTCGTCGTCCGTGCCGCCGGTGCCGCCGCTCTGACCGGCGGTGTCGTTCTGCCTGCCCTCGTCCTTGCCGGACGAGGCGTACCAGACGCCGCCGCCGATGATCAGGGCGATCGCCACGACCGCGGCGACGATGATCAGCATCTGCGCGTTGAGCTTCTTGCCGCCGCCGGGCTGACCTGCCTGCGGCGGGTACGACATGGTCGGCTGCTGCGGATAGCCGTAACCGGGCTGCTGCCCATACCCCGGCTGCCCATAGCCCGGCTGCCCATAAGGCGCCTGCTGCGGCTGCCCGTACGCCCCCGGCTGCTGACCGGGGTAGCCGTAGCCGGGCGCGCCCTGCGGGGGCTGGGGGGCCTGCGGAGGCTGGGGCGCCGGAGCTCCCTGCGGATACCCGTACCCCTGCGGAGGCGTGGGCGGGGTCTGTGGCGCGGCCGGCGGAGGCGTCTGCGGAGCCTGGGGGTAGCCGTACCCCGGCTCAGGGGCCTTGCCGAGGTCCGGCCCGCCCCCCTGCGGGGTCTGCGGCGGCTGGTCCTGGGGCGGCCCGAACCCGCCCCCCTGCGGGGGCTGCTGGGGCGGCGGAGGCGGCGGCTGGGTCATGGCGTGGGTACCTCGAAGACGGGGACGGACGACGGGGGGAGCTCGGAAGAAGAAGGAGGAAGAGTCACTTGCCGTAGGCGAGCATCAACTTCTCCTTCGAGTCGTCGTTCCCGCTCAGCCGGGTGGTCGAGATGTAGAAGCGCCCGTCCACCCAGTCGATGTCCTTGGAGAAGAAGCTGTCCTCGATGTCCGCGGCACCCTCGGGGTTCTGCAGCAGCTTGGACGGCTTGTGGCTGCCGCCGCCGGTCGGGATGGACACGATCTGCCCGCCCGCGTCGTACGACGGCTGCACGTAGGCGATGAGCTTTCCGCCCTCGGTCTTCACCGGCAGCATCGACTCGTCGGAGGGCGACTTCACGCGCCACTTCTCCTTGCCGTTGGCGAGGTCGACCGCGACGATCTCGTTGGCGCCGGTGGTGGCCTCGGTCGGCAGGTACAGCGTGGTGTCGTCGACGGCGACGCCCTGGCAGCCGGTGAGGTTGCGTTCGAGGATGGCCCAGCCGCACTCGGGGGCGAAGTCCTCGTCGAAGCCGACCTGCGAGCGGAACTTGCCGCCGGAGGTGAAGGTGGAGATGTTCCAGGCCTTCTTGTCCTCGTTGGTGCTGTAGACGACCAGCGGGCTCACCGAGTAGGTGCGCGCGACCCGCCAGCCCTTGTCGAACGGCTGGGTCCACCTGGCCTTGCCGGTCTTCGGGTCGAGTTCCTGGATCTCGTCGTGCTCCTTGTCGGAGCCCGCGCCGCAGGAGGAGACGGCGATCAGCTTCTCGCCGCCGGCGAACGCGGCGGGGAAGCAGGCGTTGCCGTACTTCTTCTTGTCGAAGAGCTTGTCGCCGTTGGTGACGTCGTACGCCGTGCCGGACTGGGAGCGGCCCACCATCAGGGTCTTGCCGGTGATGGAGAGTTCCACGGAGAGCGTGGAGTCGAACAGCGCGCCGTCGGCGACCTGTTCCTTCCAGCCCTTCTCACCGGTGACGAGGTCGATCTCCTGGAGCTGGTTGCACTTGGCGCGGTCGCTGCTGCCGCTCATGTACGCGACGACGATCTTGTCGTCGGACGTCTTCTGCGGAGTCGTCGCGCAGATCTTCTGCGGGAAGGTGATGGCGTCCCAGGACGGCTTGCCGTCGCCGACGTTGTACGCGGACAGCTGCTTGTAGGCGGCCTTCACCGCGGTCTTGCCGGTGATCCACATGCCGTCGGCGTCGGCGCCGGAACCGGGGGCGTCGGGCGCCTCCTTGTACCAGAGGACCTTGGCCTCGCCGGCCTGGCGGCCCGCGTTGAGGTCCTCCGGGTCCTCCCCGCCGTCGCCGCTGCCGTCACCGGGGTTGACCGGGGCGGAGGAGCCGGGCTTGGCGTCGTCGGTCTTCTGCGCGACGGGCTTCTTCTTGCCCTTGCCGTCGTCGCCACCGGTGACGGCCCACACCGTGCCGCCGACCACGAGCAGCGCGGCGACCGCGGCACCGATGATCATGGCGGGCTTGCCCTTGAAGGGGTTGTTCGAGCCGCCCCCGGGCGGGGTGCCGGGCGCGCCGGGGTACTGCGGCTGCTGCGGGTAGCCGTACCCGGGCTGGCCGTACGGCCCCGGCTGCTGGGGCTGGCCGTAGGGGCCGGGGTTGTACGGCCCCGGCTGCTGCGGCTGCCCGTACGGACCGGGCTGCTGCGGAGGCTGCTGCGGATAGCCGTACCCAGGCTGCGGCGGGCCAGGCTGCGGCGGACCCTGCGGGGGCGGCGGCGTCTGGGGCGCGCCCTGGGGCGGCGGCGGAGTCTGCGGTGCCCCGTAACCACCGCCCTGCGGCGGCTGGTTCTGAGGTGCTCCGAAGCCACCGTGCGGCGGCTGACTGGGCGGCTGAGTCATCAGCGGCTCCCCCGTTCGATCACTGATTTTTAGCCACGCCCTGAGTTGCTCAACAGGCTCAGAGTCGCTTCATAAAGTTCTAAGACGACTCTTTGTATCACCAGGTTCCGACAGCGACCGGGCCGTCCCACCCCCTGTTCCCAAGGGAGGACCGGCCCGTGATGCCGTCGTTATGCGTCTTCACGCACCCTTCACGCGTCCTCGGCGAGTTCCAGCCAGCGCATCTCCAGCTCCTCGCGCTGACCGGCCAACTCCCGCAGCTCCGCATCCAGTTCGGCCACCTTCGCGAAGTCCGTGGCGTTTTCGGCGATTTGGGAGTGGAGCTTGGTCTCCTTCTCGGAGACCTTGTCGAGCTGCCGCTCGATCTTCTGGAGTTCCTTCTTGGCGGCGCGCTGGTCGGCGGCGCTCTTCTCCGGGGCCGCGGTCTGCGACACGGCGGCGGGGGCCGAGGCGGCCGCGGCCTCCTCCATGCGCTGGCGCCGCTCCAGGTACTCGTCGATGCCGCGGGGCAGCATCCTCAGGGCGCCGTCGCCGAGCAGGGCGAAGACCCGGTCGGTGGTGCGCTCGATGAAGAACCGGTCGTGGGAGATGACGATCATGGAGCCGGGCCAGCCGTCGAGTACGTCCTCCAGCTGGTTCAGCGTCTCGATGTCGAGGTCGTTGGTGGGCTCGTCGAGGAAGAGGACGTTGGGCTCGTCCATGAGCAGGCGCAGCAGCTGCAGCCGGCGGCGCTCACCACCGGACAGGTCGCCGACGGGCGTCCACTGCTTCTCCTTGGTGAAGCCGAACGTCTCGCACAGCTGACCGGCGGTCATCTCGCGCCCCTTGCCGAGGTCGACGCGCTCGCGCACCTGCTGCACGGCCTCCAGCACGCGCGTGGCCGGGTCGAGTTCGGCGACCTCCTGGGAGAGGTAGGCCAGCTTCACCGTCTTGCCGACGCGGACGCGTCCGCCGACGGGCTGGGTCTCGCCCTCGGACCGGGCTGCCTCGGCCATGGCCCGCAGCAGGGACGTCTTTCCGGCGCCGTTGACGCCGACGAGACCGATCCGGTCGCCGGGCCCGAGCTGCCAGGTGACGTGCTTGAGGAGGACCTTGGGGCCCGCCTGGACGGTGATGTCCTCCAGGTCGAACACGGTCTTGCCGAGCCGCGAGGACGCGAACCGCATCAGCTCGCTGCTGTCGCGGGGCGGCGGCACGTCCTTGATGAGCTCGTTGGCGGCCTCGACGCGGAAGCGCGGCTTGGACGTACGGGCGGGCGCACCGCGGCGCAGCCAGGCCAGCTCCTTGCGGACCAGGTTCTGCCGCTTGGCCTCCTCGGTGGCGGCGATGCGCTCGCGCTCCGCCCGGGCGAAGACGTAGTCGGAGTAGCCGCCCTCGTACTCGTAGACCGAGCCGCGCTGGACGTCCCACATGCGTGTGGCCACCTGGTCGAGGAACCACCGGTCGTGGGTGACGCACACCAGCGCCGACCTGCGGGTCTGCAGATGCCGGGCGAGCCAGGCGATGCCCTCGACGTCGAGGTGGTTGGTGGGCTCGTCCAGGACGAGCAGGTCCTGCTCCTCGATGAGCAGCTTGGCGAGCGCGATCCGGCGCCGTTCACCGCCGGAGAGCGGGCCGATGACGGTGTCCAGCCCCTTGGGGAACCCCGGCAGGTCGAGCCCGCCGAACAGGCCGGTCAGTACGTCCCTGACCTTGGCGTCGCCCGCCCACTCGTGGTCGGCCATGTCGCCGATGACCTCGTGGCGGACGGTGGCCTCGGGGTCGAGGGAGTCGTGCTGGGTGAGCACGCCCAGGCGCAGCCCGCCGGAGTGGGTGACACGGCCGGTGTCGGCGCTCTCCTGCCGGGCGAGCATGCGGATGAGCGTGGTCTTGCCGTCGCCGTTGCGGCCGACGACACCGATGCGGTCCCCTTCGGAGACGCCGAGGGAGACGCCGTCGAGCAGGGCGCGGGTGCCGTACACCTTGCTGACGTTCTCGACATTGACCAGGTTGACGGCCATTACTCTCCTGCCAAGGGGGATGGATCGATCCCCCAGGGTAGTCGCGCGGCGGGGTGCTCCGGCCGGGCCGGTCAGCCGCCGTCCGCCGCTTCCCGGCGGCGCTGGTAGCGCCACACGTCCAGCAGCCGTTCGTCGCCCCTCAGCTCCTCGCCGACGGGGCCGATCCGGTGCTCGGCCTCCACGCAGCGCGGATCGTCGCGGTAGGCCAGGCCGGACACGGCGTCGATGCGGATCTCCTGACGCTCGTCATGGGTCAGGGCGACCAGGGCGTCCCCCACCTCGGGCTCGTTCCCCCGGTGGTGCCCGAGTCGGCGGCACGCGGCCTCGCGCACGCCGGAGTCCTCGTCACCGGCCAGGGTGAGCACCATGGCGAGGGCCTCGGGGCGGACCCGGGAGCGGCCGTCCCCGGAGTGCTCCAGGGTGTCCGGCACCAGGGCGCGCACCCTCGGGTCCGGGTGGGTGAGGTGCGACAGCCCCACGGCCTCGATCTCGGGGGCGCTGTCGTGGGTCATCGCGTTCAGGAGGGCGGCCAGTACCTCCGGGTCCTCCTCCTGTTCGGCCCAGGGCACCAGCTCCCTGCCCCGCTCCCAGAACGGATCACCCCCCTTGAGAGGGTCGCCGAGGATCAGGAACAGCAGGATCTCCGCCGCGAGCAGCCGGTGCAGCCGGTCGGGGTGGTTGAGGAGGTCCCGGGTCCACTGCCAGGTCTCCTCGTCCAGCCGGCGGCCGAGGGTGAACACCACGTCCGACCAGACGACGTGGTCCCGGTCGGGATGGGTGAGGGCCCGGTCGACCAGTTCGTCGAAGGGCGTACGGATCCCGTAGCGCTGCTCCATGGAGGTGAGGATCGCCCGGTGCTCGTCGCGCACGGTCGTCGTGCCGAGCGTGAGCTGCTCGCACCACCAGCCGATCTCGTCGTCCACGACCCTGATCCGCTCGATGGGCCCGGTGAGGCCGGTGATGCGGCGCAGTTCGGCCTCGGCGCCCGCCTCCGACCACCGCCGGGCCCGGGCCAGCATGTCGGCGCGCGCCGGTGCCGGGAGCGGGATCCGGCTGGTGGCGAGCGCGTGGACCAGGAGGTGTGCCCCGCAGTCCACGGCCCGCGTCAGCGGGGTGCTCCCGTCGGGCAGCGGGCGCAGGGGATCGGCACCGCCTTCGAGCAGCGCCTCGGCGACGGGGGTGTCGTACGCCGCCACGGCCAGGCAGAGGACGGGCAGGCCTTCCGCGAGGGTGTCGGGGTCGGCCCCGTCGTCCAGCAGGGCCCGGACCTCGTCCGGGTCTTTGCGCCGCACGGCCTCGACCAGTCGCTCCACGCCTGTGCTCCCCCTCGTCGACGACCCGGGGGAGCCTAGACACCCGTCGGCTGCCGGGGCACGTGATTAACCGGCGGCCGCCACCGTCGCGCCGGGGGCGGGGCCCGATGCCGTACGCGCCGTCCGGCACGTCCCGGACGCCATCAGCGCCTGCGCCACCGCGCCGGCCGACTCCGGGTCGCGGACCAGGAACGCGGTGGTCGGGCCGGAGCCCGAGACGAGTGCGGTGAGGGCGCCCGCGGCCCGGCCCGCGGCCAGGGTGCCGGCGAGTTCCGGGAAGAGGGAGAGCGCGGCCGGCTGGAGGTCGTTGGAGACGGCCGCGGCGAGCGCGTCCGGGTCGCCCTTGGCGAGGGCGGCGAGGAGCTCTCCCGAGGGGACCGGTTCGGGGATGTCCGTGCCCTCGCCGAGCCGGTCGAACTCGCGGAAGACCGCCGGGGTGGACAGGCCCCGCCCGGCCATCGCGAACACCCAGTGGAAGGTGCCGCCGACCTCCAGGGGCGTCAGCTGCTCGCCCCGCCCGATGCCCAGCGCCGCCCCGCCGACCAGGCTGAACGGCACGTCGCTGCCCAGCTCCGCGCAGATCTCCAGGAGTTCGTCGCGGGAGGCGCCGGTCCCCCACAGGGCGTCGCAGGCCACCAGGGCGCCGGCGCCGTCCGCGCTGCCGCCCGCCATGCCGCCGGCCACGGGGATGTCCTTGGCGATGTGGAGGTGCACGTCGGGGCTGCGGCCGTAGCGTTCGGCGAGCGCTTCGGCGGCCCGTGCGGCCAGGTTCGTACGGTCCAAGGGGACCTGGTCGGCGTCCGGGCCGTCGCAGGTGATGCGGAGCTCGTCGGCCGGGGTGACGGTGATCTCGTCGTAGAGGCCCACCGCGAGGAAGACGTTGGCGAGGTCGTGGAAGCCGTCGGGGCGGGCGGCGCCGACCGCCAGCTGGACGTTGACCTTGGCCGGGACGCGGACCGTGACGCTCACGCGGTCTCCTTCTCCTGAGGCCGGTCGGCCTTGTGCTCGGCGATCCGCGCGAACTCTTCCACGGTCAGCGACTCGCCCCGGGCCTGCGGCGAGACCCCGGCGGCGACGAGGGCCTCCTCGGCCGCCGCGGCGGATCCGGCCCAGCCGGAGAGGGCGGCCCGCAGCGTCTTGCGGCGCTGGGCGAACGCCGCGTCGACGACGGCGAACACCTCGCGCTTGGAGGCCGCCGTCTTCAGCGGCTCGCTCCGGCGGACCAGGGAGACCAGGCCGCTGTCGACATTGGGCGCCGGCCAGAACACGTTCCGTCCGATGGAACCGGCGCGCTTGACCTCGGCGTACCAGTTGGCCTTGACCGAGGGGACGCCGTAGACCTTCGAGCCGGGCGGGGCGGCGAGCCGGTCGGCGACCTCCGCCTGGACCATGACGAGGGTGCGCTCGATGGTCGGGAAGGTGTCCAGCATGTGCAGCAGCACCGGAACGGCCACGTTGTAGGGCAGGTTGGCGACCAGCGCGGTCGGGGCGGGGCCCGGCAGCTCGGTGACGTGCATGGCGTCCGAGTGGACCAGGGCGAACCGGTCGGCGCGCTCGGGCATGCGGGCCGTGACGGTCGCGGGCAGCGCCCCGGCCAGCACGTCGTCGATCTCCACCGCCGTGACCCGGTCGGCTGCCTCCAGCAGCGCGAGGGTGAGCGACCCGAGGCCCGGGCCGACCTCGACCACCACGTCGTCGGGGCGGACCTGTGCGGTGCGGACGATACGGCGGACGGTGTTCGCGTCGATCACGAAGTTCTGTCCGCGTTGCTTGGTCGGGCGCACGCCGAGGGCTGCCGCGAGCTCGCGGACGTCGGCGGGGCCCAGAAGGGCGTCGGGGGTGGGGCTGCTGGTCACGGGGACAAGGGTACGGGGGGTTTCACAGGGCCCGGTTTCCCAGCCTGGTCGTCATCCGTGCAAGCGGCCGCCGCAGTGGGGCCATGGGCTCGCGCCCCGTCGGACGTACAGCTTCTTCGCCCGGTATGTCTGTTCCGCCGCCGGTGCGTCCTGGGGGCGGCCGCTGCCGCCGAGGGCCTGCCAGGTCCGGGTGTCGAACTGGTAGAGGCCGCCGTAGGTGCCCGAGGAGTCGACCGCGTCGGGCCGGCCGCCGGATTCGCAGGCGGCGAGGCCCTGCCAGTCGAGGTGGTCGGCGCCCCGGACCGAGGCCGGGCGCTGCTTGGTGCCGACCTTCACCACCTGCGGGCGCGGCTCGCGCACCACCTCCGACTTGATCCGGCGGGGCTTCTGCCGGACGCCGTTGACCGTGCGCAGGGCGAAGGTGATCCGCCGCAGACCGGGTTCGCCCGCCCGCTCCACGACCTCCGTGCCCCGGAACAGCGTCGGGTCCTCCGTCCGCCGCACCTGGAAGGGAATCGGCTCCTCGCGGACCTCCCGACCGCCGGTGATCCGCAGCACGGTCACGGTCTGCCCGTCGCGCGGGAAGCTGCCCTGCGGGACCGAGGTGGTGTCCTGGCCGTGCAGGGTGATCCCGGCCTCCTCGACGGCCTCCCGTACGGTCGCCGCGTTGGTGCGCACGGTGCGGGCGCGGCCGTCCGCCATGATCGTGACCGTTCGCTCGGTGCGCACATCAAGCGCGAGTCCCTCGCGTCCGATGCGCCGCGAGCGCGAGGTGGAGACGTACGCGCCCTCCTGCCGTACGCCGAGCTGCCGCAGCGCCCCCTCCACCGTGTGGGCGGTCGTCCACACCTGACGGCGGTGTCCGTCGAGGGTGAGCCGCACGGGGCGGGCGTAGTGCACGGCGACCTCGTCGCCGCTGCTGATCTCCGTGCCGGGCCCGGGCGCCACCACGTCGTGGGCGCCGATCTCCACGCCCTCCTCCGTCAGCAGCTCGGTGACGTCGTCGGCGAAGGTGTGCAGCGTGCGGGTCTCGCCGTCGACGTTCAGCTCGATCGCCTTGTCCTTGGCGACGAACGCCGTGGTGCCGCCCGCGAGGAAGGCGACGACCAGGGCCTGCGGGAGCAGGCGCCGCATGGGGCTGTCGGGGCGCTCGGCGTAGCGGGCGGCCTTGCGCCGGCGCGCGGACCTGCGGTGTGAGCCGTTGCGCGCCGCGGCACGCGACCCGGCGCGCGCACCCGTGCCCGGGTCGGGGTACCCCGCGAACCCGCGCCCGGGCTCGCCGTCCGGAGCCCCCTGCCGGGGCAGGCCGGGCAGGGTCGGCACCTCGTGATCGGGCAGGGTCGGCGCCTCGTAGGAGGGCAGGGTCGGCGCCTCGTAGGAGGGCAGGGTCGGCGCCTCACGGCCGGGGAGGGTCGGCGCCTCGCGGGCGGGCCGGTAGGTGTCCTCGCGGGCGGGCCGGTAGGTGTCCTCGTAGGCGGGCCGGTAGGTGTCCTGGTAGGCGCCGGGGGCCCCGGGTGTCCCGTGGGCGAGCGTCTGTGCGCTGTGCAGGTCGGCCGGTGGCGCGTCGAAGCCGCCGTACACCGGGTCGGCGTAGGCCGGGCCATACGTCTCGTACGTCTCGTACCGCGCGTTGCTCACGCCGCTCCAGGGGCCGGAGGGGTCCAGAGGGGTCCGGATCGGGCCCCCAGAACCTAGCGGAGCCGTCGTCACTCTCCAAAGCGACGCGACTACGCACAGTCGTGCGGTGAGGTCGGCGGCGGGGTCAGTATCCGAACGCGCGTGCCGTGTTGGCGCCGAGAGCCGCGGCCAGCGTGTCCTCGTCGATGCCGCGCACCTCGGCCATGGCCCGCACGGTGATCGGCACGAGGTACGGGGCGTTGGGCCGGCCGCGGTAGGGCGCCGGGGTGAGGAAGGGCGCGTCGGTCTCCACGAGGAGGAGCTCCAGCGGGGCCACCGCCACCGCGTCCCGCAGGTTCTGGGCGTTCTTGAAGGTGACGTTGCCGGCGAAGGACATGAAATAGCCCGCGCCCGCGCAGATCTCCGCCATCTCGGCGTCGCCGGAGTAGCAGTGGAAGACGGTCCGCTCGGGAGCGCCCTCCTCCTTCAGCACGCGCAGGACGTCGGCGTGGGCCTCGCGGTCGTGGATGACCAGGGCCTTGCCGTGCCGCTTGGCGATCTCGATGTGGGCGCGGAAGGACAGCTCCTGCGCGTCCTTGCCCTCGGGCCCGGTGCGGAAGTAGTCGAGGCCCGTCTCGCCGACGCCCTTGACCTGGGGCAACGCGGCGAGCCGGTCGATCTCGGCGAGCGCGTCGTCCAGGGCCGCCCGGCCGCCGGGCTCGCGGGCGCCCTGCCGCGACCAACCGTCGGGGTCGCCGTGCACGATCCGGGGCGCCTCGTTCGGGTGCAGGGCGACCGTCGCGTGGACGGCGTCGTGCGCGGCGGCCGTCTCCGCGGCCCATCGCGACCCCTTGATGTCGCAGCCGACCTGCACGACCGTCGTCACTCCGACCGACGCCGCCTTCGCCAGCGCCTCCTCGACCGTGCCGGACTGCATGTCCAGGTGGGTGTGGGAGTCGGCGACCGACACCCGGAGGGGCGCCGGGAGGGGCGGGGCCGCGTTCTTGTCCTGGCGGCCGGAGTCGTTCGAAGGCATGCCCCGATCCTACGAAAGGGGTCTGCGAGAGAGGCACGCCCTCCCCGATGGACGAGAGAGGCACGCCCTCCCCGATGGAGGAGGGCCGGGGAGGGCGTGAACAAGGGAAGCCGGACGGGTCAGCTCGCCTTGCGCTGGAAGGGGTGCAGCAGGTCGGACAGATGCCAGTGGTGGTGCTCGCGCTGCTCCTGGTCGGCCATCGCCCCGGACTCGGCGTCCGCGGTGGGCGCCGAGACGGGCCCGCCGGGCGGTGGCACGCGGGAGGGCCGGTGCGCCGCGTCACGCGCCGAGGCGACCCGCCCGGGCCGCATGATCCGCACGACGTGACTGTCGCAGTTGTGGCACTCGGGCTTGCTCAGCGGGGAGGGCACGACCTTGCCGTCCGCGACGTAGAGGACGAACTCGTGACCCGCGCCGTCCGTGTGGTGCTCTATCTCGTACGACTGCTCCCAGCCGTGCCCGCACCGCATGCAGGCGAAGGAGTAGGACTCGTTGACGACTGCGGTCGCACCGGCGCGGAGCCCGGTCTGCCCTGCGATCTCACTCATGCCAGCTCCTGTTGGTCCGCTGTGGCGTGAGGACGATTCCGTCCCCGCAGCCCAGTGGACTCCTCTGCCGGAGCGATGGCAGCAGACCTGTCGACTATTGGCCCCGATTTGGGCGTCCCTTGCCCCTGCGCCCCTTGCGCTTTGCCCAGACATGGGGCGCACGCTCAAACGACATGCGCCCTGCTCAGAGGGTGTTCAGCGCCCCCTTGGGGGCGCTGGGAACTGCGCGATCAACCCCACACAACCCGCGCCCCGCAAAGCACCCGAAGCCCCACCCCGAACCCGGTCACCCCGCCGCGTTCTTCGCAGCGACCACGGCATCGAACACAACCCTCTTCGGCACCCCGGCCTCCACCGCCACCGCGGCGATCGCCTCCTTGCGCCGCTCCCCCGCTTCCTCCCGCACCCTCACCCGCCGCACCAGCTCCTCCGGTCCGACCTCCTCGGGCCCCTTCTCCGGCGCGCCCTCCACGACGACGGTGATCTCCCCGCGCACGCCCTCCGCGGCCCACTCGGCCAGCTCGCCCAGTCCGCCCCGCCGTACTTCCTCGTACGTCTTGGTCAGCTCCCGGCACACCGCGGCCCGCCGCTGCGCCCCGAACACCTCGGCCATCGCCGACAGCGTGTCGTCGAGCCGGTGGGGCGCCTCGAAGTAGACGAGCGTGCGCCGCTCGTCGGCGACCTCCCGCAGCCGTCCCAGCCGCTCCCCCGCCTTGCGGGGCAGGAAGCCCTCGAAGCAGAACCGGTCGACGGGCAGTCCGGACAGCGCGAGCGCGGTGAGCACCGCGGACGGCCCGGGCACGGCGGTGACCCGCACGTCCCGCTCGACCGCGGCGGCGACCAGCCGGTACCCGGGGTCGGACACCGACGGCATCCCCGCGTCGGTCACCAGCAGCACCCGCGCGCCGCCGGCCAGTTCCTCGACCAGCTCCGGCGTGCGGGCGGACTCGTTGCCCTCGAAGTACGACACCACCCGGCCCTTGGGCGTGACGCCGAGCGCCTGGGTCAGCCGGCGCAGCCGCCGCGTGTCCTCGGCGGCGATCACATCGGCTCCGGCCAGTTCCTCGGCGAGCCGGGGCGGGGCGTCCGCGATGTCGCCGATGGGGGTGCCTGCGAGTACGAGGGTTCCGATCACGCTCCCATCCTCCCAGGGGCGGGGGGTGCGGACTCCTCCCAGGGGCGGAGGATGCGGACGCATACCGGCCATGCACGGGACTCACACAGAACGGTTCCCTACGATGGCGCGGTGACCAGTACCGCGTCCTCCACGGACACCCGGCAGGGCCAGGCGCCGCTCGACCAGCGGCCGTCCTGGCAGCAGCGGCTGCGCCGCTTCGGCTACCAGGGGCAGCCCAGAAGCGACGCCCGCGACGTCCGTGACCGCTTGGTGCCGCCGTACACCGAGCCCTCCCCGCGCCTGTGGGCGGCGCTCGGCGTCCCGCACAAACTCGCGGTGCGGCTGGTGCGCTGGTCGGGCTGGATCGGCCCGCTGCTGGTCACGCTGCTGGCGGGGGTGCTGCGGTTCTGGAACCTGGGCAGCCCCAGGGCGGTGATATTCGACGAGACGTATTACGCCAAGGACGCGTGGGCGCTGATCCACCGCGGTTTCGAGCTCAACTGGGACAAGAACGCCAACGACCTGGTCCTGTCCTCGGGCGGGCACGTCACGCTTCCGACGGACGCGGCGTACGTGGTGCATCCGCCGGTCGGCAAGTACGTCATCGGGCTCGGCGAGCTGATGTTCGGGTTCGACCCGTTCGGCTGGCGGTTCATGACGGCGCTGCTCGGCACGCTGTCGGTGCTGCTGCTGTGCCGGATCGGCCGCCGCCTGTTCCGCTCCACCTTCCTGGGGTGTCTCGCGGGCGCGCTGATGGCGGTGGACGGGCTGCACTTCGTGATGAGCCGCACGGCGCTGCTCGACGGTGTGCTGATGTTCTTCGTGCTGGCCGCGTTCGGCTGTCTGCTGGTCGACCGGGACAGGGCCCGCGAGAAGCTCGCCGCCGCGCTGCCGCTGGACGAGGACGGCCGGGCGCGTCCCGACCGGCACACGGCGGAGACGGCCCGCCTGGGATGGCGCCCCTGGCGCTGGGCGGCGGGCCTGATGCTGGGCCTGGCCATCGGCACGAAGTGGAACGGCCTCTACATCCTGGCCGCGTTCTGCCTGATGGCGGTGTTGTGGGACGTCGGTTCGCGGCGGGTCGCGGGTGCGCGTCACCCGTACGCGGCGGTCCTCAAGCGCGACACGGGCCTCGCGTTCCTCGCCACGGTCCCGGTCGCCCTGCTCACCTACGTCCTGTCCTGGACCGGCTGGATCCTCTCCGCGACGAACGGCTCCGGCGGCTACTACCGCAACTGGGCCGCGACCAGCGGCAAGGGCGGCAGCTGGACGTTCCTGCCCGACTGGCTGCGCAGCCTGTGGCACTACGAGCACCAGGTGTACGAGTTCCACGTCGGCCTGTCCTCGCCGCACACGTACCAGTCCAACCCGTGGAGCTGGCTCGTCCTCGGCCGCCCGGTGTCGTACTTCTACGAGTCCCCGGCCCCCGGCAAGGACGGCTGCCCCGCCGACGCGGGCGAGAAGTGCGCCCGCGAGGTCCTCGCCCTCGGCACGCCGATGCTGTGGTGGGTCGCCTGCTTCGCGGTCCTCTACGTCCTGTGGCGCTGGTTCTTCCGCCGCGACTGGCGCGCGGGCGCCATCGCCTGCGGCATCGCGGCCGGCTACCTCCCCTGGTTCATGTACCAGGAGCGCACGATCTTCTTCTTCTACGCCGTCGTCTTCCTGCCGTTCCTGTGCCTGGCGGTGGCGATGCTCCTCGGCGCGATCATCGGCCCACCCCGCTCCTCCGACACCCGCCGCGTCGCGGGCGCCACAGCCGCGGGCGTCCTGGTCCTGCTGATCGCCTGGAACTTCATCTTTTTCTGGCCCCTGTACACGGGCCAGGCCATCCCCATCGACGACTGGCGGTCGCGGATGTGGCTGGATACGTGGGTCTAGCTGGGCGGAGGTGTCACGGGGGTGCGGCAGTCTGCCGCACCCCCTTGGTCGTCGGTGGTCGCCAACTGCTGTAGCGCGGGCCGCCCTCGGACGGCCCGAAGACGGCCCCGCGCCGAACCTGGGCAGATGTGTGGACCGCGCGACGGGTGATGCGGGACCTGCGCTTACGTTGCCGACGGCCCGCTGCCCCATGGACCCCGGAACCACCGTGTAGGCGGGCCAACTCTGCGGCAGAATCTCTCAAGTTCGATGCAAGCGGCCGGGGGGCCGACACTCTGCGATGACGACTACGGGGGAACAGTTGCCGTTGGGCGGACCCATCCCGATTCCGAACCATCTGAAGTTGCCACCGGGACGCCAGCATTTCGTCAGGCGGCTTCGTCGAGCATGGCGGTCACGGAAGGCCTTGAAGGGTGTCACCCAGTGGGTTCTGGACTGGGGACTCCCGATGGCCGTCTGCCTGAGCGTGCTGTACGTCTTCGCCGCCCGAGCGGAGAGCCCCAGTGGGGTGTACCGAGTCTTCGCCCTCATCGACGCCCCGCAGCATGTCCTGTTGTGGTTCGCGTCGCTCATCGGCTGGCTCCTTGTGCCTGCCATCATCGGTGGATTCGCAGGGCACGTGATCGCCGAGCGCATCAGTCGGGCGAAGTCGATCTCGACGCACACCCTCTTCAAGCAGCGTAAGTTGCGGCAGCGCCTGCGTCTCCCCGGGCTCATCGATGACCTGACCGCCTACTTTCACGGAACCATCGCACAGCAGGACTTCGTTGATGCCTGGGTGCGAGTGGCTCACCGCAACGACTGGTCCAGAGCACAGGATCACTGGGAAGTCTTCGTCCGGGACACCATGTCGACCCAGCAGTACGCCCATCTCGACCGCCACGAGTGCCTGCGCCAGGTACAGAACACGACAAAGATGGCACTGCGCGTCTTGGCTCGCAGCTATGGGATCTGCATTGTCTGTGAGAGGAGGAGGTGAGTCGTGCGATCAGATGACGCCGTGGAGATTGTGCGAGCATCGCTGGCACTGGCTTTCCCGACAGCAAGCACCGAAGGTCTCACACGAGCTGCGGAAACGCTGATCCGCTGGGGCGCGGAGGATGTTGAAGAACACCTTGACCAGCCATTGATCGCTCGGATGTTGCTTGATCTGCTTGAGCTTGCCGGGGTGGAGCCCGAGTATTTCCGGCCTGCAGAACGAAGCTGGCGGGTAGGCGCCCTCATGGAGGCCGCAGCGCGATATCGCACCTGGTCGCACTCCGAAGGCATGGAACCGCTGCCGTTCCTGCCAAGACCCCCGGACGAACCCAGCGGCCCCCGCAATCCAGACGACCCCTTCGGGCCACCTCGCGGTCCGCGAAGGGGCTGAGGGCGCCTCTCCGCCTTCAGGCAGATGAAGCCTCAATCTTCTGGCCCCCGCACACCGGCCAGGACATCCCCTCGACCGCCGTCGGTCGCGGATGTGGCTGGACTCACGTGGCTCTGATCTATGTTCGGTCACAAATCGAAAGGCCCGCCCCCGTGGTAACCGCTTGCGCATAGAGTGCCCCCGGGACCGAGCTTTCTGAACGCGTTCAAAGGGGCGCGGAAGGCTCAACGGGGAGGGGATCACCCGATGAACAAGGGGGTCAAAGTCGCCGTCATAGGCGGGGTGTTCGCGGTGATGGTGGGTGGGGCCGGGTACGGCGCCTTCAACATCGTGAGCGCGCTGAGCGGTGACGGGGGCGGCGCCGGCGGGGTCGCCGCGGAGAAGCGGTCGGGGCCGCCCGGGGAGGACGAGGTCAAGGAGACCTCCGCCAAGTTCTTCGCGGCCTGGCGGACGGGAGCGGCCCCGGAGGCGGCGTCGTACACGAACAACGACGCGGCCGCCGAGCGGCTGCTCGGCGCCTTCGCCGACGACGCGCACATCACCGACGTGAAGATCACGCCGGGTGCGGCCCGGGGTACCACCGTGCCGTACACCGTGAAGGCGAAGGTGGCCTACGGCGGGAAGTCCGAGCCGCTGAGCTACAAGAGCGAGCTGAAGGTCGTGCGCGGGCTGACCACGGGACGGGCGCTGGTCGACTGGCAGCCGTCCGTCGTGCATCCCGAGCTGAAGAAGAACGACACTCTCGTCACCGAGCAGTCGGCCACCCCGCCCATCGAGGCCGTGGGCCGCGACGGCACCGTGCTGACGAAGGAGAAGTACCCCTCCCTCGGCCCGGTCCTGGACGCCCTGCGTGACAAGTACGGCGAGAAGGCCGGCGGCAGCCCGGGCATCGAGCTGGTCATCCGGCACGAGGGCGACGGCGCCCCCGACACCCCGCTGCTCACCCTCGCCAAGGGCAGGCCGGGCAAGCTCACCACCACCATCAGCCCGAGCGCGCAGGCGGCGGCCGAGAAGGCCGTCAAGCGGTTCGCGCAGTCGTCGGTGGTGGCCGTCAAGCCCAGCACGGGCGAGGTGCTGGCCGTGGCCAACCACCGTACGGACGGCTTCAACGCGGCCTTCGAGGGCCAGGCGGCGCCCGGCTCCACCATGAAGATCATCACCGCCGCGATGCTCATCGACAACGGCGTGACCTCGATGAACGGCCCGGCCCCCTGCCCCGACACCGCCGTGTGGCAGAGCCAGACCTTCAAGAACCTCACGACCATGAAGCCCAACGAGAACGCCACACTCGCGAACAGCTTCATGCGGTCCTGCAACACCGCCTTCATCAAGCTCATCGACGAGAAGCCGCTCACGGACGCCTCACTGACCCAGGAGGCCGAGGAGCGCTTCGGTCTGGGGCGGGACAACTGGAAGACCGGCATCGCGTCCTTCGACGGCCGTGTCCCCGCGGTCGACGGGCCGGACCGGGCGGCGGGCGCGATCGGGCAGGGACAGGTCCAGATGAGCCCGCTGAACATGGCGTCGGTCACAGCGACCGCGATCACCGGCGCCTTCCGCCAGCCCTACCTGGTCTCGCCGAAGCTGGACGGCCGGGAGCTCGCCCAGGCCCGCGGTCTGCGGTCGAGCACCGCCGCCCAGCTCAAGCAGATGATGCGGCTCACCGCCACACAGGGCACCGCCGCACCGGCCATGGCCCGGCTCGGCGGCGACATCGGCGCCAAGACCGGTTCCGCCGAGGTCGACGGCAACGCCAAGTCCAACAGCTGGTTCACCGGATTCCGCGACGACATCGCGGCGGCGGCCATGACCGAGGAGGGCGGCCACGGCGGCGACGCGGCGGGCCCTATTGTCGCAGCCGTGCTACGAACAGGTGGCTGATCTCACCTCCGGAGGACGGGACTCTAGGGTGGTGGCCGTCGTTGGGACAGCTGGGGCCTGTTACAGGCCCTGAGGGCAACGGGGACCCTGGGGATTCGCGGAGGAAAGAACAGCAGTGGGCAACAGAAGGCGCGTCGCCGAGCGACGGAAGTCGAGACCCGCCGTGATCGGCGGGGTGATCGCCGTGGTCGTCGTGGGCGCCGGGGCCGGGGCCTACGCGCTGTACGGCGGCGGCGCCGCTGCCGACGACGGGACGCGGGCATCGGACGGGAAGGCCGAGGTGAAGACCGGCCCGCTGTCGCCGGCCGAGGTCACCACCACCGCCCGCGCCTTCCTCACCGCCTGGCAGTCCGGAAAGGTTCCCCAGGCCGCCGCGGTCACCGACGACCCCTCCGCGGCCCGGCCGCTGCTCACCGGCTACACCAAGGACGCCCACATCAAGGACGTCACCCTCACCCCGGGCAAGCCCACCGGCGACAAGGTGCCGTTCTCCGTCAAGGGCACGGTGTCCTACAAGGGCACCGACAAGCCGCTGACGTATGACAGCGCACTGACCGTCACGCGCCGCACCGCCGACGGAAAGCCCCTGGTCGACTGGAACTCCGCGGTCGTCCACCCGGACCTCAGGGACGGCGACGAGCTGGTCACCGGCGAGGCGGGCACGCCCCCGGTCAAGGCCCTCGACCGGGACGGCGGCGAGCTGACCAAGCAGAAGTACGCGTCCATCGGCCCGATCCTGGACGGACTGCGCGAGAAGTACGGCAAGAGGGCGGGCGGCAAGGCCGGTATCGAGCTCCGGGTCGTGCGCGGCAAGGCCGCCAAGGCGAAGGACCTCTCCGACAAGACCCTGCTGGAGCTGAGTGAGGGCACGCCCGGCACGGTGAAGACCACACTGGACCCGGCGCTGCAGGCGGCCGCCGAGAAGCAGGTCGGGAAGAAGGCGCGCTCGTCGGTGGTGCTGCTGCGCGCGTCGACCGGCGAGATCCTGGCCGCCGCCAACGCCTCCCCCGGCTTCAACACAGCGTTCCAGGGCTCCCTGGCCCCCGGCTCCACGATGAAGGTCATCACCTCCTCGCTGCTGCTGGAGAAGGGCCTGGCCTCGGCCGACAAGAAGCACCCGTGCCCGAAGTACTTCACGTACGGCCACTGGAAGTTCCAGAACGACGACAAGTTCGAGATCAAGAACGGCACCTTCAAGGCGAGCTTCGCCCGCTCCTGCAACACGGCCTTCATCAGCCAGGCGCCCAAGCTGAAGGACGACGACCTGACCAAGGAGGCCCAGCAGGTCTACGGCCTGGGGCTGAACAACTGGGCCATCGGTGTGCCGACCTTCGACGGCGCCGTGCCGGTGCAGTCGGCGGCCCAGATGGGCGCCTCGCTGATCGGGCAGGGCGGGGTCCGCATGAACCCGCTGAACATGGCGTCGGTGTCGGCGACGGTCAAGTCCGGCACCTTCCACCAGCCCTATCTGGTCTCCCCGGACGTCGACGGACGCAAGCTGGCGAAGGCCGCGCGCACGATGCCGGCGAGCACCCTGTCCCAGCTGCGTGAGCTGATGTCGTACACGGCCGCGTACGGCACGGCCGCGGAGGCGATGGCCGGGGTGAGCGGCGACGTCGGCGCGAAGACCGGATCGGCCGAGGTCGACGGGCAGAAGAAGCCGAACGGCTGGTTCACGGCCTACCGGGGCGACCTGGCCGCCGCGGGTGTCGTCCAGCAGGGCGGGCACGGCGGCTCGACGGCCGGCCCGATCGTGGCGGCGCTACTGAAAGCGGGCGGCTGAACACCCCGGCAGACGACGAGCGGGGGCGCGGGTTCAGTGCGTCACGGGTTCGGCGGCGGCCATGTACGTCCGCCGCAGGAACCGCAGCAGCGCCTGCCGCTCAAACTGCACCACCGACGCACCGTGCGCGGAGTGGAACTCCACGACGACCTGCACCCGGCCGCACGGCCACACCCGCACCTCGCCGCTCCCGGCGGGGGCCCGCAGCCCCTCCTCCAGCAGATCGCGGCCGAAGACCCACTCGTGCCCGCCGCTGCCGGGCAGGGTCATGCGTACCGAACGGGGATCGTGGTCGGGGTCGTACCGAAGGGTGACCGGAACCGCCTCCAGCTCGTCGACGAGCGGCACCGCCGCGTCCGAGACGATGTGGGCTCGCGCGTACTGCTCGACTACGGACATCGGACGGCCCCTTCACCGTGCGCAATGCGAGTGGAAACTCTCCGTCCACCCTTCCTCCAATGTCACATATTTTCCCTATTACGCCCTTCTGAACCGATATCTCGCACGTGAGATAAAACGAGCCGCACGCTCTTGCACATCGTTCGCATCAAGCCACATCATCGAACGGTGCATGTACCTGACGGATTCATCGACGCGCCCACCTCAGCCGCCACCGGCGTGATCGCCGCGGGCGCCGTCGCCGTGAGCCTGCGCGGCGCACGGCGCGAACTCGACGAGCGCACGGCGCCGCTGGCCGGACTCGTCGCGGCATTCATCTTCGCCGTGCAGATGCTGAACTTCCCCGTCGCGGCGGGCACCAGCGGCCATCTGCTCGGTGGCGCGCTGGCGGCGATACTCGTCGGCCCCTTCACCGGGGTCCTGTGCGTCTCCGTCGTCCTGCTGATGCAGGGCATCCTGTTCGCGGACGGCGGCCTGACCGCGCTCGGCGTCAACATCACCAACATGGCGATCGTCACGACGGTCGTCGCCTACGCCCTCTTCCGCGGCCTGGTGAAGGTGCTGCCCCGCACCCGCCGGTCGGTCACGGTGGCCTCGTTCGTCGCCGCCCTGGTCTCCGTCCCGGCCGCCGCGCTGGCCTTCACGCTGATGTACGCGATCGGCGGCACCACCGACGTCTCCATCGGCAAGGTCGCCACCGCCATGGTCGGCGTGCACATCCTCATCGGCATCGGTGAGGCCGTGATCACCGCGCTGACCGTCGGCGCGGTCATCGCCGTACGCCCGGACCTGGTGTACGGGGCGCGCGGGCTGACGCAGAAGCTGAAGCTGCGGGTCAACGGCGAGCTCGTCGACGCTCCCGGCGCCGAGCCCGCGCCCGCGCCGGTGGCCGCCCGGACCTCGCACCGCAAGGTGTGGGCCGCCGGCCTGGTCACCTCCCTGCTCCTGGCCGGATTCGTCAGCTTCTACGCCTCCGCCGATCCGGACGGCCTGGAGAAGGTCGCCGGCGACCACGGCATCGACAAGAAGGCCGAGGAGCACACGGTCGCCGACTCCCCGCTCGCCGACTACGGCGTCAAGGACGTCGACGACGCCCGCCTGTCCGGGGGGCTCGCGGGCGTCATCGGCGTGGGCGTCACGGTCGTCGCGGGCACCGGCGTGTTCTGGGCCGTGCGCCGCCGCCGTACGGACGACGCCTCCCCATCGGAGACGACCAGCACGACGAGCGTCTGACATGGGCGCCGGGCACGCGCACAAGCTGTACCGGCACGGGCACTCACCCGTGCACGGCCTGCCGCCGCACACCAAGCTCGCGGCCGTGTTCGCCTTCGTGGTGGTCGTGGTGTCGACGCCGCGCGAGGCGATGTGGGCGTTCGGGCTGTACGCCGTACTGCTCGGGGCCGTCGCGTACCTCGCGCGCGTGCCCGCCGGCTTCCTGCTCCGGCGGCTGCTGATCGAGGTGCCGTTCGTCGCGTTCGCGGTGCTCATGCCGTTCGTGGCGGAGGGCGCGCGGGTCGACGTCCTCGGCCTGTCCCTGAGCGTGAACGGCCTGTGGGGCGCCTGGAACGTGCTCGCCAAGGGCACGCTCGGCGTCGCGGCCTCGGTGCTGCTCGCCGCCACGACCGAGCTGCGCGAACTGCTCCTCGGCCTGCAACGCCTCAAGCTCCCGCCGCTCCTGGTGCAGATCGCGTCCTTCATGATCCGCTACGGCGACGTCATCACCGACGAGATGCGGCGCATGCGGATCGCCCGGGAGTCACGCGGCTTCGAGGCGAGCGGCGTGAAGCACTGGGGCGTCCTCGCCAAGTCGGCGGGCGCGCTGTTCATCCGCTCCTACGAGCGCGGCGAGCGCGTGCACCTGGCCATGGTCAGCCGCGGCTACGCCGGTTCCATGCCGGTCATCGACGAGGTGACCGCGTCCCGGGCGCAGTGGTCGTACGCCTTCACCCTCCCCTGCGCCGCCCTGCTCGTCTGTCTGCTGGGATGGACCCTGTGACTGCTTCTCTGGAGGTCTCCGGCCTCGCCTTCGCCTACCCCGACGGACACCAGGCCCTCTTCGGCGTCGACTTCTCGGTCGCGCGCGGTGAGCGGGTCGCGCTGCTCGGGCCGAACGGCGCCGGCAAGACGACCCTCGTGCTGCACCTCAACGGCATCCTGACCGGCGGCGCCGGCACGGTGCGGGTCGCCGGGCTGCCCGTGGACAAGCGGAACATGGCCGAGGTCCGGCGCCGGGTCGGCATCGTGTTCCAGGACCCGGACGACCAGCTGTTCATGCCGACCGTCCGGGAGGACGTGGCGTTCGGGCCGGCGGCGGCCGGGCTGAAGGGGCCCGAGCTGGAGGAGCGCGTGGACCGGGCGCTGGAGCGGGTCGGCATGGCGGGGTTCAAGGACCGCCCGCCGCACCACCTGTCCTTCGGGCAGCGCCGCCGGGTGGCGGTCGCGACCGTGCTGGCGATGGAGCCGGAGATCCTCGTCCTGGACGAGCCCTCCTCCAACCTCGACCCCGCCTCCCGCCGCGAACTGGCGGACATCCTGCGGTCCCTGGACGTGACCGTGCTGATGGTCACGCACGACCTGCCCTACGCGCTGGAGCTGTGCCCGCGCTCCCTGATTCTCAGCGACGGGGTGATCGCGGCCGACGGGCCGACCGGCGAGCTGCTGTCCGACGAGGAGCTGATGCGGGCCCACCGCCTGGAGCTGCCGTTCGGTTTCGATCCGCGTTCCGTCCCGGCGGCCGCGGCCCGTCCGTGACAATGGGCGCGTGACCAACGAGGAGAGCGACGGACCGCCGCTGCTGGACGAGCAGCTGTGCTTCGCGCTGTACGCCGCCCAGCGCGCGGTGACGGCGGCGTACCGCCCGCTCCTCGACGAGCTGGGCCTCACCTACCCCCAGTACCTCGTGCTGCTGGTCCTGTGGGAGCGCGGCGAGATCACCGTCAAGGAGCTGGCCGCGGCCCTGCGTCTCGACTACGGCACGGTCTCGCCGCTGCTGAAGCGGCTGGAGGCGGCCGGTCTGGTCCGGCGTGAGCGGTCGGCGCGGGACGAGCGGTCGGTGCTCGTGGCCGTGACGGGGCGCGGGGAGGAACTCCGGGAACGCGCGGGGCGAGTGCCCGGCGCGCTGCTCACGGCGACCGGGTTCGATGCCGCCGAGACCGGACGGCTGCGTGCGGAGCTGTGGCGGCTGGCCGAGCGTGCGGAGTCGGCGGCCAACCGGGCCCGCTGAGGGTTACCCCCGGTTGCCCACCCCCTGGTACCCACCCATGCATACCGGCCAGTACCTTGTGCACGATGTGTTTGTGCACACCTGGTTCCCGGGGGAGGACAGCATGACTGACGGCCCCGCCGTCGACAGCCGCCCGACGAAGATCATGTACGTGGCGGAGGCCACCGCTCACGGCGGTCGCGAGGGTTACGTCACCAGCCAGGACGGCCATCTCGAACTCAAGGTCGCGATGCCCCCGCAGCTCGGCGGCGACGGCAACGGCACCAACCCGGAGCAGCTCTTCGCGGCCGGCTACAGCGCCTGCTTCCACAACGCCCTGATCCTCGTGGGCAACCGCGAGGGCTACGACCTGGCCGGCTCCACCGTCGCCGCGAAGGTCGGCATCGGCCCCAACCGGCAGCGCGGCTACGGTCTCGCGGTCGCCCTCACCGTCTCCCTGCCGGTCGTCGACCCGGACCTCGCGACCAGGCTGGTGGACGCGGCCCACGAGATCTGCCCGTACTCGAACGCGACCCGCGGGAACATCGACGTGAGCATCCTGCTTGGCTAGAGGGGATCACGACGAGCGCAGCGGCAGCAGGAGGAGTACGGACGTGGACGTGAACGGCACGGTCGCCGAGGGCTTCGAGCCGGTCAGGGAAGCGTTCGTACGGAACTTCGAGACGCTCGGGGACCGGGGCGCGGCGGTCGCCGTCTACCGGGACGGGCACAAGGTCGTCGACCTGTGGGGCGGCACCAAGGACATCGACGGCACAGCTCCCTGGGAGCGCGGCACGGCCCAGGTCGTGCGCTCGGCGACGAAGGGTGTCGCGGCGGCCGTACTCCTGCTGCTGCACCAGCGCGGGCAGCTCGATCTGGACGCGCCGGTGGGGCACTACTGGCCGGAGTTCAAGGCGCAGGGCAAGGAGCGGGTGCTGGTCCGGCACGTGCTCAACCACCGGGCCGGGCTGCCGGTCCTCGACCGGCCGCTCACCCCGCAGGAGGCCCTCGATCCGCTGCGGGGACCGGCGGCGGTCGCGGCGCAGGCCCCGGCCTGGGAGCCCGGCACCGACCACGGCTACCACGCGCTCACCTACGGCTGGCTGCTCGACGAACTGGTGCGGCGCGTCACCGGGCAGGGCACCGGCCAGTGGCTCGCGTCGCAAGTCACCGGCCCGCTGGGCCTCGACCTCTGGCTCGGTCTGCCGCAGTCGGAGGCCGGCCGGGTCGGGCGCGTGGGCCGCGTCGAGGGGGCCGAGCCGACCGGGGGCCTGCGGGCCCGCCCGAAGCGCTCGGTCACCGAGGCCTACGAGGACCCGGCCTCCCTGACCCGCCGGGCGTTCGCCGCGATCTCCCCGTTTCCGGACCAGAACGACCCCGCCTACCGCGCGTCCGCCCTCCCGGCGACCAACGCCATGGCGACGGCGGACGGGCTGGCCCGCTTCTACGCGACCCTGATCGGCGACACGGCCGGCGCCCCGCGCCTCTTCACGCCTCAGACGGTGGAACTGGCCCGGGCCGAGGAGTCGGCGGGCCCCGACCGGGTCCTGGTGGTCGGCACCCGCTTCGGCCTGGGCTACATGCTGCACGGCAGCGCCTCGCCGTTCCTCACCCCGGGTTCCTTCGGCCACCCGGGCCGCGGCGGCGCCCTCGGTTTCGCCGACCCGGAAACGGGGATCGCCTTCGGCTACGTCACCAACGGCTTCCGCAAGACGGTGACGGCGGACCCGCGGGCGCAGGGGCTGGTGCGGGCGGTGCGCGGAGTGCTGGGGCCGTAAGGCCCGCACGGGTCCTACAGCCCCTGTGCCCCCTAGACGTGGATGGGGTGGGAGGTCCGGCCGGACGCCTGGTCG
This sequence comes from Streptomyces sp. WAC04114, assembly GCF_019733245.1. Taxonomy (NCBI): domain Bacteria; kingdom Bacillati; phylum Actinomycetota; class Actinomycetes; order Kitasatosporales; family Streptomycetaceae; genus Streptomyces; species Streptomyces sp. WAC04114. The sequence goes on along the minus strand of NZ_JAIGQA010000019.1, from coordinate 39,624 downwards.
ATCTCCTCGTGGGCCTTGGTCAGCAACGCCATGGCCAGTTCGTTGAGCGCCCGGGCCCCGGCGATCTCCTCCCCGACCCGCGGCTGATTCGCGTCGGTCTGGTGCCGGCTGGCGTGCCCGTGCGCCCGTACCTCGCTGCCGTCGGGAAGGCGGACCATCGCGGCCGCCTTCGTGTGCTGGTCGTCCTCCGTGAACTCCATCTCGACGTGCCACCCCACAGTGGTGTGCATCATGACGATCACCTCCGGAACGCTTAGTTCCAGGGTGCTCCTCGCCCGGGCCGGACGCACCCGCCTGACAGCGACCTATCCGGCGTGCAGCATCAGCCCGATCCCGACGACCAGCAGCCCGGCCGCCGCGATCCTCGGCGCCCCGAACCGTTCCTTGAAGAACACGGCCCCAATCGCCGCGCCGACGATGACCGACGACTCGCGCAGGGCCGCGATGGGGGCGAGTTCGGCCTTGGTCTGCGCCCACAGGACGAGGGCGTAGGCGGCGACGGACAGCGCGGCGCCGATCAGTCCGACCCCGGCGAACGGCCGCAGCAGGGCGACGGTCCTCCCGCGCCAGTGCCACGCGGCGTACGCCGGGATGACGACCCCCTGGACCGCCATCAGCCAGGCGATGTACCCGAGGGAGGACCCGGAGGCCCGCACGCCCAGCCCGTCGAGGACGGTGTACACGGCTATGGTCAGCCCGGTCGCCAGGGCCGCGCCGATCGCCGCCCAGTCGGGCCGCCGTCCGCGCAGTCCCCACAGGGCGACGCCGGTCAGCCCCGCGCACGACAGGGCGATCCCGGCGGCGGCCCACCCGTCGGGCACCTCGTGTGCGAAGAGCGCGGCGAGCACGGTCACGACGAGGGGCGCGGTGCCCCGGGCGATGGGGTAGGCCTGCCCGAAGTCGCCCAGCCGGAAGGACTTCATCAGCAGGGCGTAGTAGGCGATGTGGACGGCGGCGGAGGCGAGCAGATACGGCCATGCCCCGGCCGCGGGGAACGCCACGAAGGGCGCGAGGGCCAGCCCGATCAGGACGCCGCCGCCCGAGATCAGCGCGAACCCGGCCAGCTTGTCGGTGATCTTGTGGGCGATGGCGTTCCAGCTGGCGTGGGTGACGGCGGCGAACAGAACGGCTGTGGTGACCAGTGGGGTCACGCGGTGCGCTCGCGCACGTCCACCAGGGTGCCGCCGGCGTGGGCGACGAGGTCCTCGGGCGCGATGGGGAACACGGCGTACGGCGTACCGGCCGCGGCCCAGACGACGTCGTGCTCCAGCAGGGAGCGGTCGGCGAGCACCCGGGTCCTGGTCTTGTGCCCGAAGGGCGGCACGCCGCCGATGGCGTACCCGGTGGTCTCCCGGACGACGTCCACCTTGGCCCGGGTGACCTTGTCGGCACCGAGCTCCTTGCGGACGAGCTCCAGGTCGACCCGGGAGGCCCCGTCCATGAGCACGAGCACCGGAACGCTGTCCGCCGCGAAGATCAGCGACTTGCAGATCTGGCTCAGCTCGCAGCCGACCGCGGCGGCGGCCTCGGTGGCGGTGCGGGTGGCGTCCGGGAACCGGCGCACCTGCTCCACGAGGTGTCCGATCCCGAGCTCCCGCAGGGCTTCGGCGAATCGGGGGTGGGCTCCGGAGCCCTCGGCGTCAGTGGCGGCTGTCGTCGTCATGCCCTGCACGCTAGCGGTACGTGTAGAAGACACGCGAGGCCGTTTCAGCTGGTGGTGTCCTCCGGCCGGACGTCCGCGAACTCCCACCAGGCGAGCGGCAGCCAGTCACCGTCGACGAAGCCGTCGACGGATCCGCCGTTGCCCCGGATGGCCACGCGGGTTCCGACCGGGTAGGTGGTGCCGGACAGCCCGGAGACCGCCACGAGAAGGGTGCCGATACGACGAGACAAAACCCTCACGTCCTTTCTCCTATAGATGCAAATCGTCTCATCATGCACCAGCCTGGTATATGAGCCACTGCACAGACGGAGGTGCTTGACGATGAGGGCTGTCGTGTACAAGGGGCCCTTCGAGGTAGCGATAGAGCAAGTGGAGGATCCACGGATCCAGCACCCGAACGATGTGCTCGTCCGGGTCACGTCAACGGCCATCTGCGGCTCCGACCTGCACATGTACGAGGGCCGCACGGCCGCGGAGCCGGGCATCGTGTTCGGCCACGAGAACCTCGGAGTGATCGAGGAGACAGGAGAGGGGGTCACCAGCCTCAACAAGGGCGACCGGGTGGTCATGCCGTTCAACGTGGCCTGCGGGTTCTGCAAGAACTGTTCGGCGGGTTTCACGGGCTTCTGCCTGACGGTGAACCCGGGCTTCGCCGGCGGCGCCTACGGCTATGTCGCGATGGGGCCCTACACCGGAGGCCAGGCGGAGTACATCCGCGTCCCGTACGCCGACTTCAACTGCCTCAAGCTTCCGGAGGGCAACGAGAAGGAGACCGACTTCGTCCTGCTCGCGGACATCTTCCCGACGGGCTACCACGGCAACGAACTGGCCGACGTGCGCCCCGGTGAGTCGGTCGCCGTCTACGGCGCCGGCCCGGTCGGGCTGATGGCGGCCTACTCCGCGATGCTGCGCGGTGCGAGCAAGGTGTTCGTGGTCGACCGGGTGGCGGAACGCCTCCAGAAGGCGCGGGAGATCGGAGCGATCCCGATCGACTTCACCCAGGGCAACCCGGCGCAACAGATCAAGGAGCAGACCGGCGGCGAGGGAACCGACAAGGGCATCGACGCCGTGGGCTACCAGGCACAGGCGCAGGGCGAGGACCGTGAGGAACCGGCGATCGTACTGAACTCCCTGGTCGACACGGTCCGGCCGACAGGTGCTCTCGGGGTGCCCGGCCTGTACGTCCCGAGCGACCCGGGCGGTCCGGACGAGCAGTCCAAGAAGGGCATGCTGATGGTGGCCGTCGGACGCCTCTTCGAGAAGGGGCTCCGCATGGGCACCGGGCAGTGCAACGTCAAGCGGTACAACCGCCACCTGCGGGACATGATCATCGAGGATCGGGCGAAGCCCAGCTTCGTCGTCTCGCACGAACTGCCGCTCGACCAGGCGCCGTCGGCATACGAGAAGTTCGACAAGCGCGTCGAGGGCTACACGAAGGTGGTCCTCCACCCACAGGCGGCCTGAGAAGCCCGGGTGGGACCGCCCGCTTCTTCGGCCAGTGTCGTGCCTCCGCGAGCCGAGTAGAGGGCGCTACGCGTCGCCAGCGGCGATGGCCCTGCGGGACCCTTGACTCACCTCGCTCCAGCACGAGGAAGAAGCGGGCGGCCCCGACAGTCAGTCGGTGACGTACGTCAGGAACGACGCCCACGTGGACATGTGACGGGCCGGTGAGGGCGCTCCGTCCCCACGGTGCCCTCACCGGCCGGTCCCTCCCGAGCGGTCAGACGCGGACCAGTTCCCGGTCTCCGTCGTCGTCGCCGGAGGCGGCGCGCAGACCCTCGCCCTCCACGTCGACGTTGGGCAGCGCGCGGTCGAGCCACTTCGGGAGCCACCAGGCCGTGCGGCCGAGGAGGGCCAGGACGGCCGGGACGATGGCCATGCGGACGATGAACGCGTCGAAGAAGACCGCGATCGCGAGGCCGAAGCCGATCATCTTGACCATCGACTCGGACGAGCCGATGAAGCCGGCGAAGACGGCCATCATGATGACCGCGGCGGCGGTGACGACCCGGGCGCCGTGCCGGAACCCGGTGACCACGGCCTGCGCGGGCTTCTCACCGTGGACGTAGGCCTCCCGCATCCGGGTCACGAGGAACACCTCGTAGTCCATCGCCAGGCCGAAGACCACGCCGACCATGAAGATCGGCATCATCGACATGACCGGCCCGGTCTGCTCCACGCCCATCAGGCCGGACAGCCAGCCCCACTGGAAGACCGCGACGACCGCGCCGAGGGCCGCCATCACCGACAGCAGGAAGCCCAGGGCCGCCTTCAGCGGGACGAGGATCGAGCGGAAGACCACGATCAGCAGGAGGAAGGCCAGTCCGACGACCAGCACCAGATACGGCACGAGGGCGTCGTTGAGCTTCTCGCTGACGTCGATGTTCATCGCCGTGCTGCCGGTGACCAGGACGCCCGCGTCCGTGTCGGCCTTGATGTCCGCGCCCGCGTCCCGGATGCCGTGGACCAGGTTCTCCGTGGTGACGGAGGAGGGCTTGGAGCCGGGGATGACGGTGATGGTGGCGGTGTCGCCGGCCTTGTTGGGTTGCGCCGGTGTGACCGTGACGACGTCCTTCAGGCCCTTGATCGCGTCGCCGGTCTCGGTGAAGGCCGCCTTCGGGTCGTCGCTGTTCTTCGCGTCGACGACGACCATCAGCGGGCCGTTGAAGCCCGGCCCGAAGCCCTCGGACAGCAGGTCGTAGGCGCGGCGCTGGGTGGTGGAGGTGGGCTGGGAGCCGTCGTCGGGCAGGCCCAGTTCGAGGGAGGTCGCCGGGACGGCCGCCGCGCCGAGGCCGATGACGCCGAGCAGCAGGACCGCGAGCGGGCGGCGGACGACGAAGCTCGCCCAGCGGGTGCCCAGGTTGGGGCGCTCCGGCTTCTGCTTCGCGGTCCGGCCGAGGAGTTTGCCCTTCTCCCCCATCGGCTTCACCCTGCGGCCCGCGTAGCCGAGCAGGGCCGGGACCATCGTCAGGGCGATCAGCACCGCGATGGCCACCGTGCCCGCCGCCGCGATGCCCATCTTCGTCAGCATCGGGATGTTGACGACGGACAGGCCCACCAGGGCGATCACCACGGTCAGACCCGCGAAGACGACCGCGGAGCCCGCCGTGCCGACGGCCCGGCCGGCCGCTTCCTCGCGCTCGCGGCCCTCGGCCAGTTCGGCGCGGTAGCGGGAGACGATGAACAGCGCGTAGTCGATGCCGACGGCCAGGCCGATCATCATCGCCAGGGTGGAGGTGGTCGTACCCAGGTCCAGCGCACTGGCCAGGCCCGTGATCGCGGAGACGCCGATGCCCACGCCGATGAGCGCCGTCAGCAGCGGCAGACCGGCCGCGACCAGCGAGCCGAAGGTGATGACCAGGACGACCGCGGCGACCGCGATGCCGATGATCTCGCTGGAGCCGGTGTGCGGCACCGCCTGGAGGGCGTCGCCACCGATCTCGACGGTCAGCCCGGCCTTGCGCGCGTCCTGCGCGCTGTCCTCGAGGGCGTCCTTCGCCGCGTCGTCCAGCTCCATGCCGGAGACCTTGTACGACACCTGCGCGTACGCGATCGTGCCGTCCTTGCTGACGGCCTTCGCCCGGTACGGGTCGGTGACACGGACGACCTCGGAGCCGTCGGACAGCTCCTTCACCGTGTCCTGGACCGTCGCCTTGTTGCCGGGGTCGGTCATCTTCTCGCCGCTCGGCGCCTTGAAGACGACGCGTGCGGTGGCCCCGTCGGCGCTGGTGCCCGGGAAGCGCTGCTCCAGCAGGTCGAAGGCCTTCTGGGCCTCGGTGCCGGGGATGGAGAACGAGCTGTTGCCCGCGGCGGGGGCGCTGGCGGCGCCGACACCGGCGAGGGTCAGCAGGGCCACCCATATCAGGGCGACGAAGTGCCGCCGCCGGAACGAGAGCCGGCCGAGTTTGTAGAGGAATGTGGCCACGAGGGCCCTCCCGGTCAGTCGTGGGGTCTTCAGGGCAGGGGTGATCAGCCCGACGACGTGAGCGGTACGTCAGGTAGGGGCTAGCTCAGGGGACTAGTCGGTGGTGCGTACGCCGAGGGCGGGGAGGACCACGGCGTCGATGTACGAGGTGAGGAAGGCCTGTGTCGGTGGCTGGTCGTCGATCAGCGTGCGGGTGGCGAATGCCCCCACGAGCATGTGCACGACGAAGTCGAGTGCCGGGCGGTCGGCGCGGATCTCGCCGCGGTCGACGGCGCGCTGCACCACGCGCTGGAACTCCTCCATCTCCGGCTCGATGAGCAGTTCCTTGAAGGCCTGGAGGAGGTCCGGGTTGGCGTGCACCGCCATGAACAGGCCCCGCATCAGCGCGGCGTTCTGCTGCATGGCGCAGTCGTCCTCACGTGCGGTGAGGGCATGGAGGTCGCCCCGCAGGGACCCGGTGTCGACGTCGGCGATGTTGCCCGGCTTGTTGTGCCGGATCGCCTTCGCCACCAGCTCCGGCTTGCCGCCCCACTGGCGGTAGAGCGTGGCCTTGCTGGAGCGGGTGCGGGCTGCCACGGCGTCCATGGTGAGGGCGTCGTAGCCGACTTCCCGGAGCAGGTCGAGCACGGCCGCGTAGAGCTCGGCCTCACGCTCGGGGGTGATCCGACTGCGACGCGCGGCGGCGACCTCAGCCATCTCTCTCACCTTCCTGCATCCGAACGACACGGTTTCGTACGCCCCCAAGGTAGCGCAGTCTCCACAGAAACGAAACCGTTTCGTACGTGTGCCGCGCCACGACTGCGGATTTGCCTTGACTTGCCCAGGTCCGTCCCCCGGCAAAGCATGAGGACGTGACCTATCTGCGCCTGCCTCACCTCCATGACGACCTGCTGTGCTTCGTGGCCGAGGACGACCTCTGGCTCGCCCCGCTCGACACCCCCGGCCGCGCCTGGCGGCTCACCGTCGACCGCACCAAACTGGGCCACCCGCGCTTCTCGCCCGACGGCCGCCACCTCGCGTACACGAGCTGGCGCAGCCTGGTGCCCGAGGTCCATGTCGTCCCGGTGGACGGCGGCCCAGGCCGCCAGGTGAGCCACTGGGGCAGCGCCGACACCCGGGTCTGCGGCTGGACCCCGGACGGCGAGATCCTGGCCGTGGCCTCGCACGGCGAGCCGTTCTCCTTCTTCACCTGGGCCTACAAGGTCGCCCCGACAGGCGACCCGGGCCGCAAACTGCCCTGGGGGCCGGTCTCCGACATCCAGGTCGCCGACGTGGACGGGGAGCGCAGATCCCTCCTCCTCACCGGCACCCCACCGCACGAACCGGCCGCCTGGAAGCGCTACCGCGGCGGCGCCACGGGCAGGCTCTGGCTGCACGGCGAACGGCTGCTCGAGGGCCTCGGCGGCCACCTGCACTCCCCCATGTTCGTCGGCGGCCGCATCGCGTTCCTCTCCGACCACGAGGGCGTCGGCAACCTCTACTCCTGCGCCCCCGACGGCTCCTCATTGCGCCGGCACACCGACCACGACGCCTTCTACGCCCGGCACGCCGCCAGCGACGGCACCCGCGTCGTCTACCAGTGCGCGGGCGATCTGTGGATCGTCGACGACCTGTCCCCGGACTCCGTGCCGCGCCGGCTGGACGTACGGCTGAGCGGGCCGCGGGCCGGGCGGCGCCCCTACCAGGTGGCCGCGTCCCGGCACGTCGACGGGCTCTCGGTCGACGAGACCGGGCGGGCCAGCGCCGTCGTCGTGCGCGGCAGCCTGTACTGGCTGACCCACCGCGACGGCCCGGCCCGCACCCTCACCGACACCCCGGGTGTCCGGGTCCGGATGCCGGAGATGCTCGGCGGGAGCGGGCGGGTGGCCTACGTGACGGACGCCGAGGGCGACGACGCCGTCGAGATCGCCTTCCTGCCCAGGGCGAGCGGAGCCCGTGCGCCCCGGCGGCTGGCCGCGAGTCGGCTGGGCCGGGTGCGCGAGCTGGTCTCGGACCCCGACGGCGAGCGGCTCGCGATCGCCTCGCACGACGGCCGGCTCCTCCTCGTCGACGTCACCGAGGACTCCGGCGGCGAGGTCACCGAGCTGATCCGGTCGATCAACGGGCCCGTGCGCGACCTCGCGTTCTCCCCGGACGGGGCGTGGCTCACCTGGTCGCACCCGGGCATCGGACGGACCCTGCGGCAGATCAAGATGGCCCGGCTCGCCGACCGGCTGATCGTCGATGTCACAGGCGGCCGCTTCGAGGACGAGAACCCGGTCTTCACCCGCGACGGCCGCTACCTCGCCTTCCTGTCCTGGCGCGGCTTCGACCCCGTCTACGACGTGCACACCGGCGACCTGTCCTTCCCGCTGGGCTGCCGCCCCTACCTCGTGCCGCTGTCCTCCGCGACGCCCTCCCCGTTCGCCGTGAACCCCGAGGGCCGCCCGGCCGCCGGGGGCCTGGACCCGGTCGAGGACGACGAGAACGACGAGAACGGCGCCAACGGGGCCGTGACCGTCGAGATCGAGGGGCTGGAGAGCCGCGTCACGCCGTCCCCGGTGGCCGCCTCCAAGTACTCGGCGCTGCACCCGGTCGCGGGCGGGGGGCTGGTGTGGCTGCGCTGGCCGATCTCGGGCGCCCTCGGCGAGACCTTCGCCAACCCGGACGACACCAGCGGCCGGCCGACCCTGGAGCACTTCTCCATCACCAAGGCCAGGAAGTCCGAACTCGCCCAGCACCTCGACTGGTTCGCGGTCAGCGGCGACGGCAGCCGGCTGGTCGTCGTCGACGAGGGCGAACTGCGCGCGGTGCCGGCCAACGAGCCGGGCGACAGCGACTCCACCGTGTGGATCGACGCGCGCCGCATCCTGCACGTGGTCGACCCGGCGGCGGAGTGGCGGCAGTCGTACGAGGAGGCCGGGCGGCTGATCCGGGCCTACTTCTGGGAGCCGCACATGTGCGGCATCGACTGGGACGGCGTGCTGGACCAGTACCGCCCCCTGGTCGAACGGGTCGCCTCCCCCGACGAGTTCGCCGACCTGCTCCGCGAGGTCCTCGGCGAGCTGGGCACCTCCCACGCCTACGTCACCGCCTCCCGGCGCAACGAGGGCCCGCCGCACTACCAGCGCCGGCAGGGCCTGCTGGGCGCCAACTTCGTACGCCGGGACGGCGGCTGGGTGGTCAAGCGGATCCTGCCCGGCGACTCCTCCGACTCCAAGGCCCGCTCCCCGCTGGCCGGCACGGGCATCCGGGAGGGCGCGATCCTGACCCACGTCGACGGCCGCCCGGTGGACCCGGACGCGGGCCCGTATCCGCTGCTGGCCGGCGCGGGCGGCACGACGGTGGAGCTGACCTTCACCCCGGCCGGGGACTCGGCGGAGGGCCAGGGGCCGCCGCGCCGGGTCGCCGTCGTCCCGCTCGTCGACGAACGGCCCCTGCGCTACCAGGACTGGGTGGCCAAACGCCGTGCCGTGGTACGCGAGTTGAGCGGCGGACGCTGCGGCTATCTGCACATCCCGGACATGGGCGGTTCGGGCTGGGCGCAGTTCAACCGCGACCTGCGCATGGAGGTGTCCCGCCCGGCGCTGATCGTGGACGTGCGCGGCAACGCGGGCGGCCACATCAGCGAGCTGGTCGTCGAGACACTGAGCCGGACGATCGTGGGCTGGGACCTGACCCGCGACGCCCAGCCGGTGTCCTACCCCTCGAACGCGCCGCGCGGCCCGCTCGTGGCGCTGGCGGACGAGGCGACCTCCTCCGACGGCGACATGATCACCGCCGCGTTCAAGCTGCTGAAGCTCGGCCCGGTCGTGGGACAGCGCACCTGGGGCGGCGTGGTCGGCATGACCGGCCGCCACGAACTGGGCGACGGCACGGTGATCACGGTGCCGATGAACGCCGCCTGGTTCGACGCGTACGGCTGGTCGGTGGAGAACAAGGGCGTCGCCCCCGACATCGACGTCCTGCGCACCCCGCTGGACTGGGCCGAGGGCCGGCACGCCCAGCTGACCGACGCGGTGGAGCTGGCGCTCGGACTGCTGGAGACCAACCCGCCCGCGACACCGCCGACCTACAGCGACGTACCGAACCACTCCCGCCCGAAGCTGCCGCCCAGGGCCTGAACACCCGGGCGGCACAAGGGGAAAGGGGCGCCCCGCTCAGGGGAGCCCCTTCCCTTCGGCACGCAACGTCAGGCGTCGTAGTCCTGGTCGAAGCGGTCCTCCTGGTCACGCTCACGCTCACGGTCGCGCTGCGGCTCGGTGCGCTCACGGTCGCGCTGCGGGTGCGAGGGGTCCATGTCCTCGTCACGCCGGTGACCGCGGCCCTGCACCTGCTCGCGAGCCTGGTCCGCCTTCTGGCGAGCCTGGTTCTGCCACTGCTCGGACTTCTCCTGGAACTGGTCCTTCATACCCATGTGGGTTCACTCCCGTTGGGGGTGAGGGGATCTGGCTCGATCAGATTCACACGGGCCGTGACGCTGCGCATGTCGATCACTTACGCAGCGTAGTCCGCTGCTGTTCATCGGCCGCTCCACCCGCTCCGACCAGGCCCGTGCGCATGCCCGTCAGCCGGTCCGCGAACCGCCGCATCTCGCGCTGGCCGACCGTCCCGATGACCCCGGGCAGATAGCCGCGCACGCCCTGCATGCCGCGCAGCCACCACTGCCCGTACACAGCGCTCGACCGGCGCTCGATCCCCTCCACCAGCCGGTCCACGGCCGGCCCCAGCGGGTACGTCTTGTTGGACGGCCAGGGCAGCCGCTGCCTCAACTCCCGCATGACGTCGTCCTGATCGGCCCCGCGCACCATGTCGGTGTCGGTCCACGACAGATACCCGACGCCCACCTTCACGCCCCGGTGCCCGACCTCGGCCCGCAGGCAGTGCGCGTAGGCCTCCACGCCCGACTTGGACGCGCAGTACGCGGTCATCATCGGCGCCGGCGTGATCGCGGCGAGGGACGCGATCTGCAGCAGATAGCCCCGGCTCTCCGTCAGCAGCGGCAGGAAGGCGCGGCCGGTCACCGCCGAGCCGATCAGGTTGACCTCGATCACCCGCCGCCAGGACTCCGGGTCGGAATCGGCGAACGGACCGCCGGTGGCGACACCGGCGTTGGCGACGACGATGTCGACCCGGCCGAAGCGCTCCTTGACCTCGCCCGCGACGCGGACCATCGCCTCGTGGTCGGTGACATCGGCGTGCCAGTGGTCGCTCTCGCTGTGCAGCCGCCCGGAGACCTGCTTCAGTTCGTCCGGCTCCAGTCCGACCAGGGCCACCTTCACGCCCCGTGCGGACAGCTTGCGGGCCAGCAACTCCCCGACGCCGCGCGCCGCCCCGGTCACCACGGCGACCTTGCCTTCGAGGCTCACCCTGCTCATGCGCTCTCCTCGGATACGACCCGGATGTGTGCGTGGACGAGTTCCCGAACGGTGGCGGTGACCAGTTCGGGCGCCTCGACGGGCGTCATGTGGCCGATGCCCGGCAGTTCGACAACCCCCGTGCACCGCGGCAGCGCCGCGGCCAGGGCCCGGGCCTGCACCGGCGGTGTCAGCCGGTCCGCCGTGCCGACGATCACGGCCGTGGGCACGTCCAGCTCCCGCACGCCGTGGTCGAGGTCGAGCAGGTCCAGCACCTGCGACCAGGAGTGGCGGACCTTGCGGGGGCAGGCGTGCACGATCCGGGCGCAGGCCTCGATCATCTGCGGGGCCGAAGCGGGTCCCATCGTGCCGTACTTGAGGATCCGGCGGGCCAGCGGTGTGACCGGCCCGAGCGGGGCGCGGGAGCCGAGGATCCGCCGGGTCAGCCAGGTCCGTACCCGCCCGGCCCGCATGGGCACGACGGTGGAGGCGGCGACCAGCTGCGAACTGCCCGTGCTGCACAGCAGGACGGCGGCCGCGTGCGCCCGGAAGGCGGCTCTGGCGGAGGCCGCCATCACGGTCATCCCGCCCATGGAGTGCCCGGCGATCACGGCCTGTTCGCCGGGCGCGAGGGTGGCCTCGAGGACGGCTTCCAGATCGTCGGCGAGCGCGTCGGAGCTGCACGCCGGGCTCGCGGGGCTGCGTCCGTGGCCGCGCTGGTCGTAGGCGATGACCCGGTGGTCGGCCGCCAGGTCGCGGATCTGCGCCGCCCAGAAGGCGGTGGAGCAGGTCCAGCCGTGGGCGAGGACGACGGCGGGCGCGCCTTCGGGCCCGTGCACCTCCACGTGCAGCCGGGCGCCGTCGGCGGACACGGCGGTCAGTTCACGCGCCGGGGAGGGCGGGGCGTAGGGCCCGGAGTCGATGGGGGTCCCCCCTGCTCGAGCGAAGCCGAGAGCTTGGGGGAGCAGCAGGCGGCTCACGCGTCCACCTCCGCCTTCTCCGCAGCGGTGGTCTTCTTCGCCGCGGGCGCCCGCAGGACGTCGTACTCGGCGAGGTCCACCCGCCGCGTCGCCCGCCGGAACTCGGCGGTCGTGCCGGGCCAGATGGTGGTGTTGCGGCCGCTCGCGTCGAGGTACCAGCTGGTGCAGCCGCCGGTGTTCCACACGGTGCGCTTCATGCGCTCCTGCACCCGGTGGTTCCAGGCGCGCACGGCGTCCGGACGGGCATCCAGGGCGACCCGGCCACCGAGGACGTCCAGCTGACGGACGTAGTCGGCGAGGTAGTTCAGCTGGGACTCGATCATGAGGATCATCGAGGAGTTCCCCAGGCCGGTGTTGGGCCCGATGACCGTCATCCAGTTCGGGAAGCCGGCCGCCGAGGCGCCGCGCAGGGCCTCCATGCCACCCTTCCAGGTCTCGGCGAGGGTCCGCCCGTCGGCGCCCACCACCCGGTCGGCGATGGGCATGTCGGTGACGTGGAAGCCGGTGCCGAAGACGATCGCGTCCACCTCGGCCTCGCTGCCGTCGGCGGCGACCAGGGTCGAGCCCCGCACCTCGGCGAGGCCGCTGGCGACGACGTCCACGTTGGGCTGTGCGATCGCCGGGTAGTACGTGCTGGACAGCAGGATCCGCTTGCAGCCGATGCGGTAGTCCGGGGTGAGCTTCGCCCGCAGGGCCGGGTCCTTGATGGCACGGGCCATGTTGCGCTTGGCCAGCTGCTCGACGAACCCGAGCTCGTTCGGGCGCTTGGTGAACGCCTGGACCTGCAACTCCCGGATGCCCCACAGCAGTCCGCGCCGGACCTGCGAAGTGAAGGGCAGCCGCCGGTGGACCCACCGCTCGGCGTCGCTGATGGCCCGGTCGATGCGGGGCATCACCCATGGCGCGGTGCGCTGGAAGAGGGTGAGCCTGGAGACGTCGGGCTGGATGGACGGCACGATCTGGATGGCCGAGGCGCCGGTGCCCACCATGGCGACGCGCTTGCCGCGCAGGTCGTGGTCGTGGTCCCAGCGGGCGGAGTGGAACACCTTGCCCGGGAAGGACTCCAGGCCCGGGATGTCCGGCACCTTCGGGTCGGACAGGGGCCCGGTGGCCGACACGACGAAGTCCGCCGAGAGGCTCCCGCTGCTGGTCTCGATGTCCCAGCACAGCCGCTCGCCGTCCCAGGCCATCCGCTTCACCTCCGAGTCGAAGCGGATGTGCGGCCGCAGCCGGAACACGTCCGTCACGTGCTCCAGATAGGCGCGGATGTGCTCCTGCCCCGAGAAGGTACGCGGCCAGTCGGGGTTGGGCGCGAAGGAGAACGAGTACAGATGGGACGGCACGTCACAGGCACACCCCGGGTAGCTGTTGTCCCGCCAGGTGCCGCCGACACTGCTCGCCCGCTCCAGGACGACGAAGTCGGTGACACCCTCGCGGCGCAGCCGCACGGCGGCCCCCAGCCCGCCGAACCCGGACCCGATCACCGCGACCCGTACATGTTCGTGTTCGCGCTCGCCCATGCCCGCACCTCCACACACCACGAGAACCGCGCCAGTGAACACTGGCGCAATGGGAGCGTAGGGCAGCGGCGTACCGATGGGTAGGGGGCGGGGCCAGGAAAGTTACCCCTGGTACGCCTTAAGGTGCCCAGGTGGCCGAGAAGCGTGAATACCGCATGGAAGAGCTGGCCCGCCTCGCCGGGATCACGGTGCGCACCCTGCGCTTCTACCGCGAACGAAAACTGATCCCGCCACCGCGCCGCGAGGGCCGCATCGCCTGGTACGACGACCACCACCTGGCCCGGCTGCGCACGATCACGGCCCTGCTGGAGCGCGGCCACACCCTCAGCGGCATCGCGGAACTGGCCGAGGCCTTCGACCACGGCCGCGACGTCGGCGACCTGCTCGGCGTCGGCGGCCCCACCGAGGAAGAGCCGGTCCACCTCACCCCCGAGGAACTCGCCGACCACTTCGCGGGCGAGGCCACCCCGGAGAACCTCGCCGCCGCGATGGACCTCGGCTACCTCGGCACCGACGGCCAGGAGATCGTCCACGTCAGCCGCCGCCTCCTCGACGTCTCCTCGGCCCTGGTCCACGAGGGCATCCCCCTCGCCGCGGTCCTCGCAGCCGCCAAACAGGTCCGCACCCACGCCGACGCCCTGGCCGAACTCTTCACCGACCTGGTCCTCGCCCACGCCACCCCCGAAGACCTCCCCCGCCTGCGCCCCCTGGCCCGCAGCGTGGTGGAGGCGGAACTGTCGCTGGCGTTGGACCGGAGGATGACCCGGCAGGGCTGACGTCCGAGGCGAGCGCCGTAAACCTCCCCCGCGCTCTGCGTCATTCACCCGATCGAGGCACTTTGCACGCAAAGGCCCACGCAACGGTGTTCGCACTCCGACAGTGAGATCGAAAGGCCCCGGCGGCTGTCCTACCAGTCCCGGGGTGTGGCCGACACTTGTATCGCGCCGTACGCTCGGTGGCCCACATGTCCGAGTTGATCGAGTGGAGCCGACATCGCACCAAGACGCTCATCTTCGGGATGCCCGAAGAACGTGAGCCGCTCGTGATCACACCGCAGGCGAACAGCGACGCGATCCGCCCTTGCATGAAGCTGGCCTACGCTGCGGAGCAGGAGACGCGCGCCATCTCCGCTCGTCTCACCAGTGCCCACGAAGTCTTGCGCGCCACAGGCAGATACGGCGGTGGCCTGGTTTCCGTTCGGGTACAAGAAGGCACCGCACCCCTCCGGTACCGGATGGTGCCTTGCCCCCGACCCGGAAACCGTCCCCGTTGTCCGTGCGATCGTGGACGACGTCCACTCGGGACTGTCCCTCGTGGCCATTGCTCAAAAACTCGAAACCGCAGAAGTGCTGGTGCCTCGCGACCGCCACGCTCACCTACAGGGACGTCCCACGGGTGGGCGGCGCCACGGACGCGACTTCGAGCGATTCCGCTGGACAGCAGGCAGCCTGTGCAAGATCCTCCGCACCCCGGCGCTCATGGGCCACCGGGTACACAAGGGAGCGACTGTCCGTGACGCTGACGGCTCACCCGTTCTGATCGGCCCCCCGCTGCTCACCGAGGAGGAGTTCCAGGCGCTCCAGGCCACCCTCGATGCCCGCTCGAACGGCAACCCTCCCAAGCGCCGGGAGACGTCGCTGCTCATCGGGGTCGCGCACTGCACCGGGTGCGGTGGCCGCATGTACTTCGCCACACGGAAGGCGTATGCGTACGGCGACTACGTCTGCCGCGCCTCTGCCCGCGGCACGACGTGCTCCGCTCCCGCTTCCATCCGCGCCAGCTGGCTCGACGAGTTCACCGTCGACCGCTACCGCGAGGCTTTCGCCACGGACCGTGAGGTGACTCGAGGGCAGCTTCTCAGGGACGGCGTTCGCGTCACAGTCGCCAAGGGCCGGTCGGGCGGCGGACGGGAGCGACTGGCCGGGCCCGATACCTCCCGCCTGACCTTCACCGTCGGCTCACGTCCCTGATCCGTTTCACGGCACCTGGGGTGCGCCATGGGTCGGCGCACCCCACCCCGTGTCACATCTCGAAGACGACCGTCACGGGAGCGTGATCCGACCACCGCTTGTCATGGCTGGCGGCCCGCTCCACAAACGCCTTGACCGCCCTCTCGGCAAGCCCGGGGGTCGCGACGGCGAGATCGATCCTCCAACCCGTATCCCGCTCGAACGCACGCCCCCGATACGACCACCACGAGTACGGCCCCTCGGTGTCCGGGTGCAGTGCCCGGACGACGTCGACGTATCCGCCGTCGGCCCGGTCGAAGACCCGGGTCAGCCACTCCCGCTCCTCCGGCAGGAATCCGGAGCTCTTCTGGTTGCCGCGCCAGTTCTTCAGGTCGGCCCGCTGGTGGGCGATGTTCCAGTCGCCGCACACGAGCACCTCGCGCCCCTCGGCGGCGGCGCGCTCCCGCAGCCCCTTGAGGTGGGCGAGGAACTCACCCATGAAGCGTTCCTTCTCGTCCTGCCGCTCGGTGCCGACCTCGCCGGAGGGCAGGTAGAGGGAAGCGACGGTGACCCCCGGAAGGTCGATCTCCACATACCGCCCGCTGCCGTCGAACTCTTCCGACCCGAAGCCGATCCGCACCCGGTCGGGCTCGCGGCGGCTGTACAGGGACACCCCGGCCCGTCCCTTGGCGGCCGCCGGCGCGTGCACCACATGCCACCCCTCGGGCGCACGGACGTGCTCCGGCAGCTGCTCCGGCTCGGCCCGCACCTCCTGGAGGCACAGCACGTCGGCTTCGGTCTCCGCGAGCCACTCCACGAAGCCCTTCTTCGCGGCGGCACGGAGCCCGTTCACATTCACAGAGGTCACTGTCAGCAAAGCACTCTCCTCGACATCACAGGCGACCCCATCGGCAGGACCCGTTGTCGGAGGTCACAGTGAGCACCCCGGCACAATACCCCCACACTGGACAAGGTCCAGTTCCGGATCGAATACGGTAGCGGCCATGCACATACGCCGGGTCTCCTTCGACCACCCCGACGCCTTGAAGCTGAACGACCAGGTCCAGGCCGAGTACGCCGTCCGCTACGGGGACGACGGCGACGCCACGCCCATGGCCGCCGCGGACTTCGACCCGCCGAACGGCACCTACCTGATCGCGCACGACGAGGACGGCACCCCCGTGGCATCGGGTGGCTGGCGCGCCCAGGACGCCAACGACGAGGGCAACCTCGACGGCGACGCCGAGCTCAAGCGCATGTATGTGACCGACGGCATGCGCGGCCGGGGCCTCGCCCGCCGCATCCTGGCCGCACTGGAGGAGGACGCCCGCACGGCCGGCCGCGCACGGATGGTCCTGGAGACCGGCACCAAGCAGCCGGAGGCCATCGCCCTGTACACGTCCAGCGGCTACGAGCCGTGCGCCAAGTTCGGCTACTACCGCTTCCACGACGCGAGCCGCTGCTTCGCCAAGGACCTGCGGTTCGCCGGCTGACGGAGGTTCAGCAGCCGTCCCGGCTGTGGCCCGTGTCACCCGGCGCGGGCCGCCACCGCCGTTGCTCCCCGAGCAGGCCCTGAACATACGTCAGAGCCCGGTCGGTTTCCCGACCGGGCTCTGAGCTGCGTGGACCTGAGGGGATTTGAACCCCTGGCCCCCTCGATGCGAACGAGGTGCGCTACCGGACTGCGCCACAGGCCCTTGCAACGAGTGAAACTTTAGCACCCCGATCGGCCTGCTTGGAAATCCGTTCCCGAGGGGCGGTCACCTGCGGCTTCGTGGGACTACTCGTTGGCGGCCCGGGGGCGCTCCCCGTCCTCGTACTGGTCGAAAAGCGGGGTGCGGCCGCGCTCGCGGGCCCGTCGGGCGGAGGCCGCCCGGCGGGCGTCGGTGCGCCCGTCGCCGTCGTCCGTGTCCGGGGTGGAGGGGTCCGGCTCGCCCGGGTGGTGATCCACGGCGGGCTCGTTCTCCGCGTTCGGGGCGACCGTGCTCGACCGGGCCGCGCTCCAGGTGTCGGGGGCGCCGAGGTCCACGTCGCTGGTGGCCCGCGGGGCGACCGGGGCCGTCACGTACGTCGGCAGGGGCACCGGCACCGGCTCCCAGCTGTCGCCGCCCTGCCCGGGGCGCCGCTGCCGCTCGCGCTGCTGGTCGACCCACTCGGCGTGGTCGGTCTGCTCGACGAGGGCGCGCCGGTCCGCCGCGAGGGCCGACAGGCCGGGGTCGGTCACCGGCTCGGGTCCCTCCTCCGGTTCGTCGTTCTCGTCGGCGGCCAGGGCGCGCCGGCGGGGCTGGCGCTGCCGTTCCCGCAGGCGCTGGGCCGCGACCTCGGCCATGCGGCGGTCCATCTGGTAGGCGAAGCGGCGGCGCTCCTGGGAGCGCAGGTAGGCGATGTAGACGCTGAGCATGACCGCGGGCACGCCGGGGGCCCAGAGGAACGCGAGGCCGCCGACCGCCGCGACGATCGCGCCGAGGGTGAAGGCGAGGAACAGCATGGTGGTGGTGCGCCGGCGGCGTGCGAGCACCTTCGAGCGCCGGGCTCGTGCTGCGGCCGCCTCGTTCGCCTGCGCCGATGCGGTGCGCCGGGCGGCCGGTACCCGTTCCCGGGGTCGGCCGGAACCGGCCGCGTTCGGTGCGGGCGACGGTACGGGTGCCTGGGTCTGCGGGCGGGTCTTGGACACGGCGAAGGCCCGGACGTCCACCGAGTCGGTGACGGCGTCCAGGTCGTCGGCGTCCTGCTCCCCCTCGTCGGTGGAGCGCGCCCGCAGGTCCTTGGCGTACCGGCGCTCCATTCCCGCCCGTCCGGACAGCAGCCGGATGGCGGTGCTGAAGCGTTCCGTCGGACGGGCCTCGTTCAGCTCGTCCTGCCTACGGAGCCACATCGGCACCAAGTAGGCGGCCCAGGCCCCGACAATGACTGCGTAGATGAGGCCGCTGCTGCTCACGCTCACACCGTAGAGGGGTTTGCGTGAGGCCATCTGCCAATTGAGTCGGTGTGTCGCACGATCTGGCTGATATTTCGAACTTTTCTTGTGACCGATGCGATCAGCAGACCGCCCAGGCCGGGAATTCATTGCCCTGAGACGGTCACCGGCCGATCAATTTCGAACACTTATTCAATTTCCGGGGTGGTGCCGCATTCCCGGATTACTCTGCGATCGCGCCCGGTGCCAGCGCCTGAGCAACCCGTCCGGGACCTCTTCCGCCGTGAGGGCGAAGACGAGATGGTCGCGCCAGGCCCCGTCGATGTGGAGATAACGCGGCCGCAGTCCCTCCTCGCGGAATCCGAGTTTTTCCACGACCCGGCGGCTGGGCCCGTTCTCCGGGCGAATGCAGACCTCGATGCGGTGCAGTCCGACGGTGCGGAAACAGTGGTCCGTGACCAGTGCCACCGCCGTCGGCATGACGCCGCGTCCCGCCACCGACTCGTCGACCCAGTAACCGACGTGACCCGAGCACATCGAGCCCCAGGTGATGCCGGCGACCGTCAACTGCCCGACCAGCCGCCCCTGGTACTCGATGACGAAGGGCAGCATCCGGCCCGCGTTCGCCTCCGACCGCAGGTGGCGGACCATCTGGCGGAAGGTCGGGCGGTGCGTCATCGGCCCGCCGGGCGTGGGCGGCGGGATCGTCGCCTCCCAGGGGCGCAGCCAGTCGCGGTTGCGCCGGTTGACCTCGCGCCATGCCCGCTGGTCGCGCAGCCTTATCGGCCGAAGGACGATGTCGCCGTCCACCAGCTCCACGGGCCAGGAGGGGCTGTTCAGCTCGCACCCCCGCCGGCGGGTCTGGGGTGGTCGCCGCCCCGGAGCTGCTCGACGGCGTGCACGAGCAGCGGCTCCAGCACGGCGAGGCCGTCCTTCACGCCGCCGCTGGAGCCGGGCAGATTGACGATCAGCGTGCCGCCGGCCACTCCGGCCAGGCCCCGGGAGAGCGCCGCGGTCGGCACCTTGTCCCGGCCGAACGCCCGGATGGCCTCGGCGATGCCCGGCACCTCGTGGTCGATCACGCGGCGGGTCGCCTCGGGGGTGCGGTCGGTGGGCGAGATGCCGGTGCCGCCGGTGGTGACGATGACGTCGTAACCGACGTCGACACCGGCGCGCAGGGCCGCCTCGACGGGGTCGCCGTCGGGGACGACCTGGGGGCCGTCGACCTCGAAGCCGAAGCCCTTCAGGCCATGGGCGATCATCGGGCCGCCCTTGTCCTCGTAGATCCCGGCGGCGGCCCGGTTGGAGGCCGTGACCACCAGAGCGCGATACGTCATGCCCGGCTCCAGTCGCCCGACTTGCCGCCCGTCTTCTCCTCCACCCGTACGTCCGTGATGACCGCTCCCTTGTCGACCGCCTTGACCATGTCGATCACGGTGAGCGCGGCGACGGAGACCGCGGTGAGGGCCTCCATCTCGACGCCCGTGCGGTCCGTCGTCTTCACGGTGGCCAGGATCTCCACGGCGTCGTCCGCGACCGACAGGTCCAGTTTCACACCGGACACCGACAACGGGTGGCAGAGCGGGATCAGGTCGGGGGTGCGTTTGGCGCCCATGATCCCCGCGATCCGCGCGGTCGCGAGGGCGTCGCCCTTGGGGACGCCCTCGCCGCGCAGCAGTTCGATCACGCGGGGCGAGACGAGGACGCGTCCGCTGGCGCGTGCGGTGCGCGCGGTCACGTCCTTCTCCGACACGTCGACCATACGGGCGGCGCCCGCCTCGTCGATGTGCGTCAGCCGGTCCGGCGTACGGCCGTCCGGCGGGGATGGGTCCTGCGTGCTCATGCTGTGTGGCGCTCCCGGTCCGGGCCCGTCGCGGTGCGGCGCACGGGCCTGTTGTGCGCGACACGGTACCCCCAACCAGCGGCTATCGGCCGAGCAGGACCACCTCGACCTCGGTGCCGGGCTCGACGGACACGGTGTCCTCGGGGACGGCGATCAGGGCGTCCGCGTGGGCGAGGGCGGCGACCAGGTGGGATCCGGCGCCGCCGACCGGGGTGACCTTGCCGTCGGCGTACGTGCCGCGCAGGAACTGGCGGCGGCCCTTCGGGGAGGTCAGCGCCTTGTCGGCGGTCAGCGTCGCCCGGATCGTGGGGCGGTGGACGTCCCGCAGGCCCATGAGGGTGCGGATCGCGGGGCGGACGAACAGCTCGAAGGAGACGTACGACGACACCGGGTTGCCGGGCAGGGCCAGCAGCGGGGTGTGGTCGGGGCCGATGGAGCCGAAGCCCTGGGGCTTGCCGGGCTGCATGGCGAGCTTGCGGAAGTCGATGCCGCTGCCGGGCTCGTCCTCGTCGCCGACGTGCGACAGCGCCTCCTTGACCACGTCGTACGCGCCCACGCTCACCCCGCCCGTGGTGACCATCAGGTCGGCGCGGACCAGCTGGTCCTCGATGGTGGAGCGCAGGGTCTCCGCGTCGTCGGCGACGGCGCCCACGCGGTAGGCGATGGCGCCGGCGTCACGCGCGGCGGCGGTGAGGGCGAAGCTGTTGGAGTCGTAGATCTGACCGGTGGCCAGTTCCGTGTCCGGCTGGACGAGTTCGCTGCCGGTGGAGACCACCACCACGCGCGGGCGCGGGCGGACCCGGACGGTGCCGCGGCCGATCGCGGCGAGCAGGGCGATCTGCGGCGGGCCGAGGACGGTGCCGGCCTCCAGGGCGCGGTCGCCGGCCCGCACGTCGCTGCCCTTGGCGCGCACGTGCGCGCGTGCCTCGGCGGGGCGGTACACCTGCACGTGCCCGGTGGCGCCCTCGGGTCCGAGGCTGCGGGCGGGCATGCCGCGCACCGGGCCCTCGCCGAGCCCGCCGTCGGTCCACTCGACGGGCACGACCGTCTCGGCGCCGGGCGGCAGGGGGGCGCCGGTCATGATGCGGGCGGCCTGGCCGGGGCCCACGTGGAGCAGTTCGGCCTGGCCGGCGGCGACGTCCCCGACGACCTCCAGGGCCGCCGGGAACTCCTCGCTCGCGCCCGCGACGTCCGCGACCCGTACCGCGTAGCCGTCCATCGAGCTGTTGTCGAAGGGCGGCAGGGACACCGGGACCGTGATGTCCTCGACGAGGACGCAGCCCTGGGCGTCGAGCAGATGCAGCTCGATGGGTTCCAGGGGCCGGACGGTGGCGAGGATGTCCTCCAGGTGCTCGTCCACCGACCAGAGGTGGTCGGGGCCGAAGTGGTCCTGGCCGGTGACGTGGGGCGCGGCGCTGCTCAACGTGCTACATCTCCTCGGCTACGTAACTGCGAAGCCAGGTCCGGAAGTCCGGGCCCAGGTCTTCACGTTCGCATGCGAGTCGGACAATGGCACGCAGGTAGTCGCCGCGGTCGCCGGTGTCATAGCGGCGGCCCTTGAAGACGACGCCGTGCACGGGGCCGCCGATCTTTTCGTCCTCGGCGAGCTGCTGGAGGGCGTCGGTGAGCTGGATCTCGCCGCCGCGGCCGGGCTCGGTCCGGCGGAGTATGTCGAAGATGTGGGGGTCGAGGACGTAGCGGCCGATGATGGCGTAGTTGGAGGGCGCGTCGGCCGGGTCGGGCTTCTCGACCAGGCCGCTGATCTGCACGACGTCGCTGTCCTCGGTGGTCTCCACGGCCGCGCAGCCGTAGAGGTGGATCTGCTCGGGGGCGACCTCCATGAGCGCGATGACGCTTCCGCCGCGCT
Organism: Streptomyces sp. WAC04114; assembly: GCF_019733245.1. Classification (NCBI taxonomy): domain Bacteria; kingdom Bacillati; phylum Actinomycetota; class Actinomycetes; order Kitasatosporales; family Streptomycetaceae; genus Streptomyces; species Streptomyces sp. WAC04114. The sequence continues at coordinate 17,624 of NZ_JAIGQA010000019.1, read as the reverse complement.
GCTCCTGGACCTCGACCATGCGCTGCAGCAGCGGGTCGCGGGGGTCGATGAGGTCGTCGCCGAGGAGGACCGCGAAGGGCTCCTCGCCCACGTGCGGGGCGGCGCACAGGACGGCGTGGCCGAGGCCCTTGGGGTCGCCCTGGCGGACGTAGTGCATGGTCGCGAGGTCGCTGGACTCCTGCACCTTGGCGAGACGGCCGGCGTCGCCCTTCTTCTGCAGGGCCGACTCCAGCTCGTAGTTGCGGTCGAAGTGGTCCTCGAGGGGGCGCTTGTTGCGGCCCGTCACCATGAGGACGTCGTCGAGACCCGCGGCGACCGCCTCTTCGACCACGTACTGGATCGCGGGCTTGTCCACGACCGGCAGCATCTCCTTGGGAGTGGCTTTGGTGGCCGGCAGGAACCGGGTGCCGAGGCCTGCTGCGGGAATGACAGCCTTGCTGATCCGAGGGTGCTGAGTCATGTCCGCCACCCTATCCGGTGCCTTTGGATGGAATCTGCGGCTCCGGTTCATAGGCGCTCATATGAGCGTATTGCCATAGTTCGGGAGCAACCATTGAGGCCTATCGCACGTCCGGGCGAGCCTGACAAGCGGAGTTTGCGGCGCGAGATCCTCGCGGTGAGGAACAGGTTGACGGCGGATGACCTGCGGGAAACGTCGGCCGCGCTGGCCGGGCGGGCGCTGGAGCTGCCCGAGTTGGGACAGGCCGGGACGGTGGCGGCGTACGTCTCGGTGGGGAGTGAACCCGGCACGCGCGCGCTCCTGGACGCGCTGCACGCCCGGGGCGTGCGCGTGCTGCTGCCGGCCCTGCTGCCCGACAACGACCTGGACTGGGGGCCGTACGAGGGCGAGGGCTCCCTGGCGCGGGTGCAACACGGCGGCAGGATGGCCCTCTTCGAACCCGCGGGCGAGCGCCTCGGACCGGACGCCGTGACCACCGCCGACGCGGTGCTGCTGCCGGGGCTCGCGGTGGACGCGCGCGGGATGCGGCTCGGGCGGGGCGGCGGCTCGTACGACCGGGTCCTGGCGCGGCTGGAGCAGGCGGCCGCTCATCCCGCCCTGGTGGTGCTGCTGTACGACTCCGAGGTCGTCGGGCACGTCCCGGAGGAGCCGCACGACCGGCCGGTGCACGCGGTGGTGACACCGTCGGGTGTACGGCGGTTCAGCCGGGAGCCGTGACGCGAAACGGCCCTCCACGCGCGTGTGGAGGGCCGTTCGTCCTACGGGTGTCAGCGACTCACGGTTTGAGCACCAGCTTGTCGCTCGTGCTCTTCTCGACCGCCTGGTCCGAGAAGGCCCAGGGCAGCAGCTCGCCGTCGGCCCACTTCTCGGTCTGGTCGACGTAGTGGGCGCTGTAGGCGTGCCCGGAGGCACCGGAGAGGTTGATCCACTTCGACTTGTCGAGGTCGCCGAGGTTCACCACCATCCGCATGGACGGCACCCACACCACCCCGTAGCCACCGGCCGCGTTCCAGCCGGTCGCGTTGACCGTGGCCTCGCCACCACCCAGCTCCCAGGGGCCGCGGTTGAGGGCGTACTGGATGAAACCGGGGCCCGCGGTGCCGAGGGTCTGGTTCTTCAGGAACAGGCGGTGCAGCCGGCCCCAGCTCCAGGAGTCGATGTCCTTGCCGAGCTTCGCGGTCAGCTCCCAGCGGGCGTCGATCATGGCTCGCTTGAACAGCTGGTCGCGGTCGTGTGCGGCGGGGCGGGTGCCCACCTTGGGGGTGCTCCACCACTCGCTGTCCGGCTGGTCCATCAGCTTGCGGACCACCTCGAACCACCGGTCACCGCCGTCCGGCTGCGCCCGGTCGGGGTCGCGCTGGCCGCACTCGCGGACCTTCTCGGCCTCGTCGGCGGGGCCGGTGGTGTTGACCGGCTCGACCCACAGGCACTGGCCCCTGGGACGCAGCTCCTTGGGCAGCTTGTTGCCGAAGGCGAGCTTGAGGACGTTGCGCCACACCGCGTTGAAGTAGGCCGCCGCGGCGGAGTCGGCGTCCTGGGTGTAGTCCCAGCCCTCCAGGAGCTTCTGCGCCTCGCGGACGTCCTTGTTCTCCGGGTCGATCTTCAGCAGCGTGGGCACCAGCAGCCGGGCGACCTCGCTGCTGTTGTCCAGCTGCATCTGGCGCATGTCGTCCGTGGAGATCTTGCCGCCGTCCTTGATCTTCGACTGGATCAGGTCGGTGATCCGCTGGCTGCGCGCGCCGTAGCCCCAGTCCGCGGTGAGCGTGTACGGGTACGTGTCCGGGTCGATCACGGCCTGGTTGGCGGTGACGATGTAGCCGCGCTCCGGGTCGTACTCGTAGGGCAGCGCGTCCTGCGGGACGTATCCGGTCCAGCGGTACTCGGGGTCCCAGCCGGGCGCCGGGATGGAGCCGTTGTCGCTCTTCTCGCGCAGGGGGATCCTCCCCGGCAGCGTGTAGCCGATGTGGTTCTCGTTGTCGGCGTAGATCAGGTTCTGCGAGGGCACCTCGAACTGCGAGGCGGCCTTGCGGAAGTCGGTCCAGTTCTTCGCCTTGTCCATGGCGAAGACGGCGTCCATGGTGGTGCCGGGCTGCAGGGCGGTCCAGCGCAGTGCGACGCCGTAGCCGTCCCCTCGGTCGGGCGCGGCGGTGTCGACCGCGGCCTTCTTGCCGACCTTGACGAGCTCCTCGTCGCGGTCGGACAGCAGGGGGCCGTTGTTGGTCTCCCGGACGACGATCTTCTTGGGTGAGCCGCCGGCGACCTTGATGGTCTCCTCGCGCGTCTCGAAGGGCTTGACCTTGCCGTCGTACAGGTAGCCGTCGCCGGTGATCTTCTCCAGGTAGAGGTCGGTGACGTCGACGCCGGAGTTGGTCATGCCCCAGGCGATGTCCTGGTTGTGACCGATTATCACGCCCGGCATACCGGCGAAGGTGTAGCCGCTGACGTCGTACTGGCACGTGCTGGAGACGCTGCGGCAGTGCAGGCCCATCTGGTACCAGACGGACGGCAGGGACGGCGACAGGTGCGGGTCGTTGGCCAGCAGCGGCTTGCCGGTGATGGTGTGCTCCCCGCCGACGACCCAGGAGTTGGAGCCGATGCCGTCGCCGTTCACGCCGACGGCCGGCGGGAGGTCGTCCAGGACCCGGGTCAGGCCGCCGAGCTGGCTGTCCAGGCCCGCGGTGCCCGAGGCGGTGCCGCCCGTGCCGCCCGTGCCGGACGCACCGGAGGCGGTGCCGCTCGTGCCGGAGGCGCCGGAGCCGCCGGACGCCGTGCCGGTGGAGGTGCCGCCGGTTCCGTTCGCCCCGGAGGTGCCGTTCGTGCCGGACGAGCCGTTCGTGCCGCCCTGCTGGAACGCCCCCGCCAGTTCGCTGTACTGGCCCTCCTGGACGATCGCCTTGTTCCGGCCATACGGGTACTGCGGGTACAGGTCGGCGATCTGCTTCGGGCCTAGGCGGCTGGTGAGCAGGGCGCGGTCGATCTCGTCCTGCATGTTGCCGCGCAGGTCCCAGGCCATCGCCTTCAGCCAGGAGATCGAGTCGACCGGGGTCCACTCCTGCGGCTTGTAGTCGTTGGTGAAGCCCAGTGCCGCGTACTCCAGGGAGATGTCCTCGCCGTCCTTGCCCTGGAGGTAGGAGTTGACACCCTCGGCGTAGGCCTGGAGGTACTTCTTCGTGGTGGCCGACAGCTTGGTGTCGTACTCCTGCTTGGCGACCCGGTCCCAGCCGAGGGTGCGCAGGAACTCGTCGTTGTCGACCTGGCTCTTGCCGAACATCTCCGACAGCCGCCCGGAGGCCATGTGGCGGCGGACGTCCATCTCGTAGAACCGGTCCTGCGCCTGGACGTAACCCTGCGCCATGAACAGGTCCGCGTCGGAGGAGGCGTATATCTGCGGGATGCCGTAGGTGTCGCGTTTGACCTCGACGGGACCCGAGAGGCCCTTCAGCGTGAGGGTGCCCTCGGTCTGCGGGAAGGAGGCCCGGACGGTACTGATGGACCAGTACGACCCGTAGGCCACGCCTCCGATGAGGGCCAGCACCAGGACGAGCACGATAAGTCGGGCTTTGCGCCCCTTTCTCCTGCCGGACTTGCCGGGCTGCTGACCCGTGGAGGCGGTGGTGTTGGGGGGCATCGCTGTCCTTGCTGTCCTAACGCGAGCGGCAGGTTCGGCTGTGCTTTTAACTGAGCGCTGGAGCAACGATAGGCGCAGGGCCCTGCGCCCCTTGACGCGGAGTCGGGAAGCGGCACGGACTGACGTTCGATCTTGCCCCCGGAAGCGTCAAGAAATCGTCAAGAGTTAGGTAAGGTAACGAAGTAGTTGGCGCGGTGCGCCACAGCTTCATGTGCGATGTACGTGAGCCCACGCGCGCGTGCGTGCGGGCCAGGGAAGGATTCGGCCGCTGACTGTTCACCAGCTCAACCAGCTCCTGCTCATCTGCTCGCTCGTCCTGCTCGTCGCCGTCGCGGCAGTACGGATCTCCTCGCGAAGCGGGCTCCCAAGCCTGCTCGTGTACCTGGGGATCGGCGTCGCCATGGGCCAGGACGGCGTGGGCGACATCCACTTCGACAACGCCGAGCTGACCCAGGTCATCGGATACGCGGCCCTGGTCGTGATCCTGGCCGAGGGTGGTCTGGGCACGAAGTGGAAGGAGATCAAGCCGGTCCTGCCCGCCGCCACGACACTGGCACTGGCCGGTGTCGCGGTGAGCGTCGGGGTGACGGCCTCGGCCGCGCACTATCTGATCGGGCTGGAATGGCGCCAGGCGCTCATCATCGGAGCGGTCGTCTCCTCGACCGACGCGGCGGCCGTGTTCTCCGTGCTGCGCAAGATCCCCCTGCCCGCGCGCGTGACGGGCATGCTGGAGGCGGAGTCCGGCTTCAACGACGCCCCCGTGGTCATCCTCGTGGTCTCCCTGTCCACGGCGGGGCCGGTCGAGCACTGGTACACGCTGCTGGGCGTGATCCTGCTGGAGCTGGCCATCGGCGCGGCCATCGGGCTCGCGGTGGGCTGGCTGGGCTCCTGGGGGCTGCGGCACGTGGCGCTGCCCGCCTCCGGCCTGTACCCGATCGCCGTTATGGCGATCGCCGTGGTGGCGTACGCGGCGGGCGCGCTGGCCCACGGCAGCGGCTTCCTCGCGGTGTACCTCGCCGCGATGGTGATGGGCAACGCGCGACTGCCGCACTGGCCGGCCACGCGCGGGTTCGCCGACGGGCTCGGCTGGATGGCCCAGATCGGCATGTTCGTCCTGCTCGGCCTGCTGGTCACGCCGCACGAGCTGGGTGACGACATCGTGCCCGCGCTGGTCATCGGGCTGGTGCTGACCATGGTGGCGCGACCGCTCAGCGTGGTGCTCTGCCTGACACCGTTCCGCGTGCCCTGGCAGGAGCAGGCCCTGATGTCCTGGGCGGGACTGCGCGGAGCCGTGCCCATCATCCTCGCGACCATCCCCATGGTGGAGGGCGTCGACTCCACCCGCCGGATCTTCAACATCGTCTTCGTACTGGTCGTCGTGTACACCCTGGTCCAGGGGCCGACGCTGCCCTGGCTGGGCCGCAAGCTGCACCTCGGCGACGGGTCGGAGGCCGCCGACCTCGGCATCGAGTCGGCACCGCTGGAGCGGCTGCGCGGGCACCTGCTGTCCGTGGCGATCCCCGGCGAGTCGAAGATGCACGGCGTGGAGGTGGCCGAGCTGCGGCTGCCGCACGGCGCGGCCGTGACGCTCATCGTGCGCGGGGGCGAATCGTTCGTCCCGCTGCCGACGACGATCCTGCAACGGGGGGACGAGCTCCTGGTGGTCGCCACGGATCCCGTCCGGGACGCGACCGAGAGCCGGCTGCGGGCCGTGGGACACGGCGGCAAACTGGCCGGCTGGCTGGGGACGGACGGGTCGGGGCGATGAGGCCGGTCCGGGCGATGAGGCCGGACGGGGCGAGCCGATGAGGGGGAGTTTGCACCCTTTGAAATTCTGAGGGTGGACCGGCCCGTGGTGCTCACTTTCACAGGCACGCACCCCTTGATCCCTGTACGATGAAGGCGTTACCCAGATCGAACCAACTCTGCCTGACGCAGAGCTGGCGCGACCGTATGGCGGTCGGGACACCCCTCCTCACCGGGCCCCGGCATCTACCGCAGTTCCGCGCAAGAGGACAGCTCTCGGCGCCGCCCGCTACGGGGCCGCGCTACCAGGCGGCAGAAAGGCACGGGCCGTGGCGTCCACGGTCACCTCGAAGGCGTCGGAGAACCCGACGGCTTCCGCCCGCCCGGGATACGGCCGGCTGCTGCGCACCCGCGGCACCTGGACGTTCCTGCTCCCCGGCTTCGCGGCACGTCAGCCGTTCGCGATGCTGACCATCTCCATCGTGCTGCTGGTGCAGCACACCACCGGCTCGTACGGAGCGGCGGGCGCCGCCGCGGCCGTCACCGGTGTGTCCATGGCGCTGTTCGCGCCGTACAGCGGCCGCCTCGCCGACCGCTACGGGCAGCGCGCCGTGCTGATCCCCGGCGTGCTGCTGCACGCCCTGTCCGGGCTGACGCTCACCGCGCTCGCGCTGCTGGACGCGCCCCTGTGGGCGGTGTTCGTGGCGGCCGTCCCGACCGGCGCCTCGGTGCCGCAGGTCGGCCCGATGGTGCGGGCCCGCTGGGGCGTGAAGCTCAAGGACTCCCCGCTGATGACCACCGCCGCGGCCTTCGAGTCCGTCACGGACGAGCTGACCTTCGTGGTCGGCCCGTTGCTGGCCACCGCCCTGTGCACGGCCGTCGACCCGGCCGCCGGACTGGTCACGGAGGCCTCGCTGACCCTGATCGGCGGCCTGCTGTTCGCCGCGCAGAAGAGCACGCAGCCCTCCGTCGCCACCGACGGGCACGCGCGCGTGGAGCACGCTTCGGCCCTGCGCGTCCCCGGGGTGCGCGTGCTGATCGTGACCTTCCTGGGCATCGGCACCGTCTTCGGCGGCATGCAGGTCTCGCTGGCCGCGTTCACCGAGTCGATCGGCGAACCGGGCCTGAACGGCGTCCTCTACGGCGTCTTCGCCGCGGGCAACATGCTCTCCGGCGTGGTCTGCGGCGCGATCGCATGGAAGGCGGCCCCGCAGCGGCGCCTGGTCGTCGGCTACACGGCACTCGCCCTGACCGCGTCGGGCCTGTGGGCCGCCCACTCGGTGCTGGTCCTCGCCGGCCTCGGCCTGCTGGTCGGCATGTGCATCGCGCCCGCCCTGATCACCGGCTACACCCTGGTCGACAGCCTGGTCCCGGCCGGTGCCCGCACCGAGGCCTTCACCTGGCTGACCGGAGCCGTGGCACTCGGCCAGGCCGCCGCCGTCACGGCCGCCGGGCAGCTGGAGGACCGCTTCTGGTCGGGCGCCGGGTTCCTGGTCCCGATGGGCGGCACGGTGCTCGCCCTGGCGACCCTCCTGGCCCTGCGCTCCCGGCTGGTGCTGCGGGGCAACGGCCGGACGGTCGCACGTGGCGTGGGTCACCGCGTGCCGGTGGCAGTGGACTGAGCGGCCGGAATACGTCACTATGGATCGTCGTTAGCACTCATCGAGTGAGAGTGCCAGGAGGAAGACAGTGCCGACCTACCAGTACCAGTGCACCGAGTGCGGCGAAGGCCTCGAGGCGGTGCAGAAGTTCACCGACGACGCCCTCACCGAGTGCCCCAGCTGCCAGGGCCGCCTGAAGAAGGTGTTCTCTGCGGTCGGCATCGTCTTCAAGGGCTCCGGCTTCTACCGGAACGACAGCCGCGGCTCCTCGTCGAGCAGCTCCCCGGCCGCGAAGTCGTCGAGCACCTCGTCCTCAGGCTCGTCGTCCTCCGACTCCGGCTCGTCGAGCTCCGGCTCGAGCGCGTCGTCGAGCACCAGCAGCTCCTCCAGCAGCACCACCGCCGCGTAAGGCCTGATTCTTACGGGACCCTGTCACCTTCGGGCGACGGGGTCCTCGGCGTTTCCGCGTGCGGTTAGGGTGCGGGCATGGCGAACAAGGCGAACGTGACGGACCAGGCAGGCGCCGGGATCGGCGTCATCGGCGGCTCGGGGTTCTACTCCTTCCTCGACGACGTGACCGAGATCCAGGTCGACACCCCGTACGGGCCGCCGAGCGACTCCCTCTTCCTCGGTCAGGTCGCCGGCCGGCGGGTCGCCTTCCTGCCGCGGCACGGGCGGGGCCACCACCTGCCGCCGCACCGGATCAACTACCGGGCCAACCTGTGGGCGCTGCGCTCGGTCGGCGTGCGGCAGGTCCTCGCCCCCTGCGCCGTGGGCGGTCTGCGCCCCGAGTACGGGCCGGGCACGCTGCTGGTACCGGACCAGCTGGTCGACCGCACGAAGTCCCGCGCCGGCAGCTACTTCGACGGGCAGCCGCTGCCGGACGGCTCCGTGCCGAACGTGGTGCACGTGTCGCTTGCCGACCCCTACTGCCCGTCCGGGCGGGCCGTCGCGCTGAAGGCGGCGCGGGGCCGGGACTGGGAGCCGGTGGACGGCGGCACGCTGGTCGTCGTCGAGGGGCCGCGCTTCTCGACTCGTGCGGAATCGTTGTGGCACCAGGCGCAGGGCTGGTCGGTGGTGGGCATGACCGGCCACCCCGAGGCAGCGCTCGCCCGTGAGCTGGAGCTCTGCTACACGTCCATGACCCTGGTCACCGACCTCGACGCGGGTGCCGAGACGGGCGAGGGGGTCTCGCACGACGAGGTGCTGCGGGTGTTCGCGGCGAACGTGGACCGGCTGCGGGGGGTGCTGTTCGACGCGGTGGCCGGGCTGCCCGGGGAGGACGAGCGGGGCTGTCTGTGTGCGAGTGCGCTGGGTGGGATGGATCCGGGGTTCGTACTGCCGTGACCGGCAGTCCCCGGCCTCTGGAGGAGGGCGGAACTTGCCGTTCGGGTGAGGGAGTTGTCCACAGGCCGGCGGTGGGTCCACAGGGCTGAGCGGGCGGCGTCGGGAAGCCTCATCGTGGGGAGCGCAAGCCGGTCCCTCGTCGCAGGTGGTGGTCTCCGTGTCCCTCGCTCGTTCCCCGGTCGTCCCGTCGTCGCCCTCCTGGTCGCTCGCCTCGGGCCCACCCGGGGCCGAGGTGCCCGCGACGCGTGAGGTGCCCCGGTTCGATCCGGTCCGGGTGCGCGGCGGTCACCGGTCCGGCCGGCTCGTGCGGCACCGGCGGCGGGCCGTGGCCGTCGGACTCGCCGTCACCGCGACGGCACTCGTGGCGGCGGGCCCGCGTGATACCGACGGGGCCCGTGGCCATCCGCGGGCCCGGCCTCCCGCGCACACGGCCTCCCTGTCCGGGGAGCAGTCCGCCCACCCGCGCCGCACCGCCGGGTCGGTAACGGCCCCGGTCCGGATCTCCGACGCGGCCACGGTGCGGCTGCTGCGGCCCGGGGACCGGGTCGACGTCATCGCCGCTGCTGCCGCGGAGGGGGCTCTGCCGGGCGGCGACGCCCGCGTGGTCGCGCGTGGAGCCAGGGTGACGAAGGTGCCCGAGCCGGTGGCCGACGGGAGCGACAGTGGGGCACTGGTCGTGCTGTCCGTGCCCCGGGCCACCGCCGCCCGGCTGGCCGGCGCGAGTGCCACGGGGCGGCTGGCGGTGACGCTGTGGTGATGCTGTGCGTGTTCCGGTCATGGCCCTCGTTCGAGGGACCCGAGTCCTCGGGTCGGCCCAGGTGTGACGTAGGTTGCGGAGCGTTTTGTTCCACAAGCTGCTCGTACGAGGAGAGGCCCCGAGGTGAGCGAGAACAAGGAACCGAGCGTCTGGCAGGGCTTCAAGACCTTCCTGATGCGCGGGAACGTCGTCGACCTGGCGGTGGCGGTGGTGATCGGTGCCGCCTTCACCAACATCGTCAACGCCGTGGTGAAGGGCATCATCAACCCGGTCGTCGGTGCCATCGGGACCAAGAACCTCGACCACTACAGCTCGTGCCTGAGCTCGACCTGCCAGGGCGAGCAGGGCATCCAGATCCTGTGGGGTTCCGTTCTCGGCGCCGCCCTCAGCTTCGTGATCACCGCGGCGGTCGTCTACTTCCTGATGGTCCTGCCCATGGCGAAGTACCTGGCCCGGGTGGAAGCGCGCCGGAAGGCGAAGGAGAGCACGCAGGAGGTCCTCGAAGTCACCGAGCTGGAGGTGCTGAAGGAGATCCGGGACGCCCTGGTGGCCCAGCGCGGCTCGGGGCACGACCGGCAGTAGCGGCGTCCCGGGCGGTCCAAGGGGCCCGGGCGGTTCAGGGGTGCCGGGCGGTTCAGGGGGCCCGGGCGGTTCAGGGGTCCCGAGCCCTTCAGAGGTGGTGGGGCGGCTTCTCGTCCAGGAAGCGCTTGAGGTCCGCCGCACTGCCGCCGGAGTCGGTGCGCTCGCCCCAGCCGCGGTCGGTGTCGTCGGAGGACTGCTGGTCGAGCGGGTCGTCGAAGACCAGCGCGGGCTTCGGCTCGCGCGGCTCGGGGCCGGGGACGGTACTCATGCAACCAGGGTACGGTCGCGGAGAAATTCCCCGCGCCTTCTGTTGTGCTGGGACCCATGACGTCCAGCCCCACTCCCCCGCCCGTCCCCTCCGGCGCGCCCGGCGACCGGGGCCCCCTGCGCAGGCTCCGGGCCCGTGGCCGCGACGAGGCGCACCGGACGGCCTCGCCGCTGGAGCTCTTCTTCGACCTGTGCTTCGTCGTGGCCGTCGCCCAGGCGGGCATCGAGCTGGTGCACTCGGTCGCCGAGGGGCACGCGGGCCAGGGGATCCTCGACTACGCGATGGTCTTCTTCGCCCTGTGGTGGGCGTGGATGAACTTCACCTGGTTCGCCTCGGCGTACGACAACGACGACGTGCTCTACCGGGTCGTGACGCTGGTGCAGATCGCAGGTGTGCTGGTCCTCGCGGCAGGGGTCTCGCGGGCGTTCGAGGAGCACGACTACCTCGTGGTCTGGCTGGGCTACGCGATCATGCGGGTGGCCATGTCGGCGCAGTGGCTGCGGGCGGCCCGCTCCGCCGAGGGCCCGGAGCGGACGACGGCCCTGCGCTACGCCGGCGGCGTGCTGGCGTGTCAGGTCGGCTGGCTGGGGCTGCTGTTCCTGCCCGAGGGGGCCCGCCCCTGGTGGTTCCTGGTGATGGCACTGCTGGAGATGTGCGTGCCGCCCTTCGCGGAGAGAGGGCACAGCACGTCCTGGCACCCCCGCCACATCGCCGAGCGGTACGGGCTGTTCACCATCATCGTGCTCGGCGAGACGATCGCGGCGGCCACGGTCGCGGTGAAGTCCGGCATCGACGAGAACGACGCGCTGGGCGAGCTCCTCCCCATCGCGGCGGGCGGGCTGCTGATCATCTTCGCCGCGTGGTGGATCTACTTCGTGGTGCCGATCCACGGCCATCTGCGCTCCAACCGGCAGGCGTTCCTCTGGGGCTACGGCCACTACCTGGTGCTCGCGTCGGCGGCGGCGATCGGGGCCGGGCTGGAGGTGGCGGTGGAGGAGACGGTCGGCAAGGCGCACATCTCCACGCTGGCGGCGTCTGCGGCCGTGACCCTGCCGACGGCCCTGTACCTGCTCACGGTGTGGGCCCTGCACTCGCGCCACTTCAAACGGGGCATCACCCAGCAGCTGGTGCTGCCGATGACGGCCCTGCTGGTGATCTTCTGCACGTTCCTGGGGCACTGGGCGGTGTTCGCGGCGGGCGTGGTCTGCGCGCTGTCGGTGGTGGCCGGAGAGACACTGGCGGCCACGCACCCGAGGTGACTTCCACGAACGCCCACGCCGCCGGCCGCACGCCCGAGGTGATTTCCACGAACGCCCACGCCGCCGGCCGCACGCCCAAGGTGATTTCCACGAACGCCCAGGGGCTGATCCCCACGCGCGTCGACGGCTGACGCGGCGCCCACCGGCTCGACGCATCGACCGGCTCTGGCTCTGCATGCCCGTCGGGGCCGACGACCTGGACGAGACTGTGGGTCATGACAGTTGACGCACTGACGGATGTCTCCGGCCTGCGGGTGGGGCACGCGACCCGCACCGGCGACGGTTGGCTCACCGGCACCACGGTCGTCCTCGCACCGGAGGGCGGGGCCGTGGCCGCCGTGGATGTGCGGGGCGGCGGGCCCGGCACCAAGGAGACGGACGCGCTGGATCCGCGCAACGTGGTGCGGACGGTGGAGGCGGTCGTGCTGACCGGCGGCAGCGCCTACGGGCTCGACGCGGCGTCGGGGGTGATGGCCTGGCTGGAGGAACGAGGGCGCGGCATCCGGGTCGGGGCGGATCCGGCGCATGTCGTGCCGGTGGTGCCCGCGGCCTGCGTCTTCGACCTGGGGCGCGGCGGCGACTTCCGGGCCCGGCCCGACGCGGCGACCGGCCGGGCCGCGGTCGAAGCCGCCGCGGCGAGCGAGCTCGGAGCGCCGGTACCCCAGGGGTGCGTGGGCGCGGGCACCGGAGCGGTGACCGGGGTGGTGAAGGGCGGTGTCGGCAGCGCGAGCACGCTGCTCGGCTCGGGGATCACGGTGGCCGCGCTGGTGGTGGCCAACGCGGCGGGGTCGACGGTGGATCCGGAAACGGGGGTGCTGTACGGGGAGTTGTTCGGAGGCCGGGTGGAGTACCCGGGGGCGGAGGTCCACGCGGCAGCGCAGCGGCGTCTGGCCGAGACGGCAGCGCGGAGCACGCCGCCGCCGCTCAACACCACGCTCGCGGTGGTCGCCACGGACGCGGATCTGTCGAAGGCACAGGCGCAGAAGCTGGCCGGCACGGCGCACGACGGCATCGCCCGGGCGGTGCGGCCGGTGCATCTCCTCAACGACGGGGACACGGTGTTCGCGCTGGCGACGGGCGACCGCGCGCTGGACGCCACGAACCCGCTCGCCCTGAACGAGATCCTGGCGGCGGGCGCGGACATGGTGACGCGGGCGATCGTCCGGGCCGTATGGGCCGCGCGGTCGGTGGACGGTCCGGGCGGGGCGTGGCCGTCGTACGGGGAGTTGTACGCGGGCCGCTGAACAGATCTGGGGCGCACAGCGGATCCACAGCCGGCCGGAATTTGTCGCGGTTCTGTCACGTGACGGCCCTCATGGGGAACGGACGGAACCCGACCGGCTCCCCCGCCCCTCTTCTCGCACGTACTGGAGCGGATCACGCAACATCACACGAACTGGGAGCAGCCCGTGACAACGCCGAACATTTCAGCGCGGCGCACTCTGGGGGCCTGTGCCGCCCTGATGGTCGGCGCCCTGACGCTCACCGCCTGCGGTGGCAGCGCCAACGCCGAGGACGACGAGAAGGGCGGCAAGGGCGGCACCAAGACGTCCGTCGCGGAGATCGCCATCTCGGCCAAGGACGGTTCGACCGGCGCCTCCATCAATTCGACCGGCGTGAAGGTCAGCGACGGGAAGCTGACCGACGTGAAGATGACGGTGGCGGGCAGCGGGCAGACGGTCGCCGGCTCGGTCTCCGGTGACGGCAAGGTCTGGAAGCCGAAGGAGCAGTTGGAGCGCGGCACCAAGTACCAGATATCGGCGACCGCCAAGGACGCGGACGGCCGGACGGCCGCGGCCAACTCCATCTTCACGACGGTGACGACGTCGAACAGCTTCATCGGGACGTACACGCCGGACAACGGCACGACGGTCGGTGTGGGCATGCCGGTGTCGTTCACCTTCGACAAGGCCATCACCGCCCGCAAGGACGTGCAGTCGCACATCACGGTGACCTCCAGCAGCGGGCAGAAGGTCGTCGGGCACTGGTTCAACGGGCAGCGGCTCGACTTCCGGCCGGAGGAGTACTGGAAGGCCGGCTCCAAGGTCACGATGAACATCGACCTGGACGGCGTCGAGGGCGCCGACGGCGTCTACGGGGTGCAGAAGAAGACGGTCACCTTCACAGTGGGCCGTTCGCAGGTCTCCACGGTCGACGTCAACACCCAGACCATGACGGTCGTGCGGGACGGCAAGACCCTCAAGTCGGTCCCGATCTCGGCGGGCAGCCCGGAGCACACCACGTACAACGGGCAGATGGTGATCTCCGAGAAGTTCGTGCAGACCCGGATGAACAGCAGGACGGTCGGTCTCGGCGGCGAGTACGACATCCCGGACGTGCCGCACGCGATGCGTCTGACGACGTCGGGCACCTTCCTCCACGGCAACTACTGGTACAACAAGGGCAACCCGCCCTTCGGCCGCCAGGGCACCAGCCACGGCTGTGTGGGTCTCGCCGACGTCCAGGGCGCCGGGGGCAGCACGTCCGCGAAGTGGTTCTACGACAACTCCCTCATCGGGGACGTGGTGATCGTGAAGAACTCCCCCGACAAGACGGTGGCGCCGGACAACGGGCTCAACGGCTGGAACATGCCGTGGAGCCAGTGGGTCTCGGGCGGCACCGCCTGACTTGCTGAAAGTCCGCCCCTGCCGGGGCTCTTGACCCGACCGACCGGGCCGCGCGGGAACCATTCGCGCGGCCCGCGCGTTTTCCCGGGCACACGTTTTCTCGGTTCCCGGACATGATGTCCGACCGAGGGGCTACGGTATGCACCCACAAGGTGACATGCAGCAACGCCGGGAGATACCTTGAGCGTTCCGTACGAGACGGCAGCGTACGAACCCCACGACTCGCCCGAGTCTCCGGAGGAGCACCTCGCGCGACTCCTCGGCCGCGCCCTGAACTCCTTCGAGCTACCGGACGAGGCGATACGGCGCCTGGACTGCGCGCTGGCGCACGACGGTTCGCTGTACTCCGCGCATCACAGTGCGGGCCTGCACCGGGAGACGTACCGGCACACGTGGCTGCTCGCCGACGGTTCGGCGCTCACCCTGTGGGAGCTCGTCCACAACACCGCGCCCGGCAGCGAGCCGCAGCACGAGGTGTACGTGGACGAGGAGGAACTGCGCGCCGCCACCGCGCGGCTGCCGCTGCCGCCGGACGCCCCGGACTTCGAACTGCCGGTGACGGTGCAGGTGTCCCAGGTCCCGGCGCCCCGGCACGCGTACGCCGCGGAGAACTCCGCGGACCACGCGCGCAGGTTACTGCGCCGGGCGGAGAACACGGACCGGCCGGGCTCGGACACGGCGGACCTGCTGACCACGGCGTCCGGGCACCAGATCACCCAGGCCTTCGGCCGGCCGTGCCGCGCGGGCCGGGCGGGACTGGGCTTCTCTCTCTACGAGCACGCGTTCCTGCTGCGCGACGGCGCGGAGGTCTCCCTCTGGGAGGTCGAGCACACGGCGACGCCGGACGGGCGGCACATGTGCGAGGTGTACATCAGCGAGGACGCGGCGCGCGAGGCGATGGAGCGGCGGGCGGCGCAGCTCTCCTGAGACGGGCCGTATACCTGTCGTGCGGAGCGGCCCTAGAGGTCTCTGTCGCCGAGTTGACGCACCAGCTCGGTGAAGGCGTTTCTCTCCTCGGGGGTCAGTTCCACGGACTCCGACCGGGGGCCCGTCTGCCGCTGTTGCGGGAGGGCGGGGAGAGGGTGGCCTTCGGGCCATCGGGAGACGTGCTCGGGCATGCGCCCCAGTAGACACCACGGCCCGGGACCATGGTCCCGGGCCGTGATTTTCGTGATCTATCTCGCAGGTGGCATGAACGGTTCACACACCCCGAATGGGGCGAACCGCAGTGCCCTTCAGGCCGCTACGGGCTGCTTCGTCCCGGCCGTGCGGACCTCGCCGTCCGCGCCGGAGGCCGCTGCTGCGCCCGGGGCCGGCTTGCGCATGCCCTTCAGGACGACGACCAGGGCCGTCGTGACGCAGACACCGGCGCCGATGGCGACCAGGTAGAGGAACGGGTTGCCGATCAGCGGGACCACGAAGATGCCACCGTGCGGGGCGCGCAGGGTGGCGCCGAAGGCCATCGACAGGGCGCCGGTGACCGCGCCGCCCGCCATCGAGGCCGGGATGACGCGCAGCGGGTCGGCCGCGGCGAACGGGATCGCGCCCTCGGAGATGAAGGAGGCGCCGAGCACCCAGGCGGCCTTGCCGTTCTCACGCTCGGTCTGGGTGAAGAGCTTGCCGCGCACGGTCGTCGCCAGGGCCATGGCCAGCGGCGGGACCATACCGGCCGCCATCACCGCGGCCATGATCTTCATGGCGGAGTCGCTGGGGCTGGCGACCGCGATGCCGGCCGTGGCGAAGGTGTAGGCGACCTTGTTGACGGGGCCGCCGAGGTCGAAGCACATCATCAGGCCGAGGAGGGCGCCGAGCAGGATCGCGTTGCTGCCGGACAGGCCGTTCAGCCAGTCGGTCATGCCCTTCTGGGCCTCGGCGATGGGCTTGCCGATGACGACGAACATCAGGAACCCGACGATCGCCGAGGAGATCAGCGGGATCACCACCACCGGCATGATGCCGCGCAGCGCCGCCGGGACGTGCACCTTCTGGATCGCCATCACCACGCCACCGGCGATCAGACCGGCCGCCAGACCGCCGAGGAAGCCGGCGTTGATGTTGAACGCGATCATGCCGCCGACGAACCCGGGCACGATGCCGGGCCGGTCGGCCATGCCGTAGGCGATGTAGCCGGCCAGGACCGGGACGAGGAAGCCGAAGGCGACACCGCCGATCTGGAAGAACAGGGCCGCCCAGCTGTCCGCCTGCAACCACATGAAGTGGTCCATCACCGACGGGGCCTTGTCGACCTTGTAACCGCCGATCGCGAAGCCGAGGGCGATGAGCAGACCGCCCGCGGCGACGAACGGCACCATGTAACTGACGCCGGACATCAGCCACTTGCGCAGCTTGGTGCCATAGCCTTCGCCGGACTCGCCGGCGCGCTCCACCGGGGTGGCGGGGGCGGATCCGGAGGTGACCTCGCCGCGCGCGGCCTTCTCACGGACCTCGGCGATGAGTTCGGCGGGGCGGTTGATGCCCGCCTTCACGCCGACGTCGACGGTGGGCTTGCCGGCGAAGCGTTCCTTCTCCCGTACGGGGACGTCGTGGGCGAAGATCACGGCGTCCGCCGCCGCGATGACCTCCGGGGCGACCCGGGTGAAACCGGCCGATCCCTGGGGCTCGACGGTGAGTTCGACGCCCGCCTCGCGACCGGCGTTCTCCAGCGACTCGGCCGCCATGTAGGTGTGGGCGATGCCGGTGGGGCAGGAGGTGACGGCGACGATGCGGAACGGGCGCTCCGGGGAGGGCTCTTCGGCGGCGGTGTCGGCCTGGTCGGCGTCGTCGGTGACCGTGGCGGCGGCGGGAGAGGCCGCTCCCGCCGCCGCCACGGTGTTCTCGGGGCCCGCCGGAGCGGGTGTGTCCGGCTCGTCGCCGCGGATCAGGGCCGCGGCGGCGGAGGCGTCGCCCACCGCGCGCAGGGCGTCGGTGAACTCGCTGTTCATCAGCTGCCGGGCCAGCGACGACAGGATCGTCAGATGGGCGTCGTCCGCACCGGCCGGCGCGGCGATCAGGAAGATCAGGTCGGCGGGGCCGTCCGCCGCGCCGAAGTCGATGCCGTCGGCGCTGCGTCCGAAGGCGAGGGTCGGCTCGGTGACGTGCTCGCTGCGGCAGTGCGGGATACCGATGCCGCCGTCGAGGCCGGTCGGCATCTGGGCCTCGCGGGCGGCCACGTCGGCGAGGAAGCCGTCCAGGTCGGTCACCCGGCCCAGGGCCACCATGCGCTCCGCGAGGGCGCGCGCCGCCGCTTCCTTGGTGTCGGCGGACAGGTCGAGGTCGACCAGGTCCGCCGTGATCATGTCGCTCATCGCGGGCTCCTTAGCACGCGTATCGCCCGGTGGGAGGGGTGGGC
>NZ_JAIGQA010000199.1:0-13859 GCF_019733245.1 Streptomyces sp. WAC04114 | reverse complement strand
GCTCTGGCCCCGCCGCCGGTATCGCCACCCCCCGCTCCGGCCTCGCCGACCTGGCGACCGCCTGGGCAGAGGCGTCGGCGGCCGCCCGGGCGGCACTGGCCGAGGCGCGGTTCGGGCCGGTCGCGCAGTGGGCGTCGATCGGGCCGTTCCGGCTGCTCACGGCCCTGCCCCCGGAGGTCGTCCACGACCCCGTCGCCCGCACGCTGCTCGCCCCGGTCCACCACGAACTCGCCCGGACCGCCGAGGTCTTCCTCGACTGCGCCGGTCAGGCCGCCCGAGCCGCCGCCGAGCTGGGCATCCACCGCCAGACCCTGTACTACCGGCTGTCCCGCATCGAGAAGCTCACCGGACTCGACCTGGACGACGGCGAGGACCGGCTGCTGCTGCACATGGCCCTGAAGGCACACCGACTGTGAGGGGGACGCGTCACCTCCCTTCGACTTGCCGCCGGGGGACGCCCTGGCGACGGCGGCACGCGAAGCCTTCACCAGCGGCATGCACGCGGCGGTGGTCACGGGCGCGGTGCTGCTGGCCGGTGCGGCAGCGGCAGCGATGACCCTGCGAGGGGTGCGGGCACGCGAAAACGCCGGACAGGCTGATCAGCTCAGCCCGTCCGGCGTGTGAGACGAGCCCGTTCAGGGCGAACGGGGTTCCCGGGGGGCGAGCCCCCCGGGAATGGGGATGTCAGGCCAGGTTGACGGAGCGGGCCGAGGTCGCCCCGATCTCCGCGGCCACCTCGGCCAGCACGGTCGCGGTCACCGTGTCGTCCACGGTCAGCACCGCCAGCGCCTCGCCGCCGGCCACGGCCCGCGACACCTGCATGCCGGCGATGTTGAGGCCCGCCTCGCCGAGGATGCGGCCCACCGTGCCGACGACACCGGGGCGGTCCTCGTACTTCAGCACGATCATGTGGTCTGCGAGCGCGAGGTCCACGTCGTAGTCACCGACGGCGACGATCTTCTGGAGGTGCTTCGGGCCGGCCAGCGTGCCGGACACCGACACCTCCTCGCCGTCGGCGAGGGTGCCGCGCACCGTGACGACGTTGCGGTGCTCGGTCGCCTCGGAGCTGGTGGTCAGACGCACCTCGACGCCGCGCTCCTGCGCGAACAGCGGGGCGTTGACGTACGACACCGTCTCGTCGACGACGTCCTCGAAGACACCCTTGAGCGCGGACAGCTCCAGGACCTTCACGTCGTGCTGGGTGATCTCGCCGTAGACCTCGACGTCGAGGCGGACGGCGACCTCACCGGCGAGGGCGGTGAAGATCCGGCCCAGGCGCTCGGCGAGCGGCAGGCCCGGCTTGACGTCCTCGGCGATGACACCGCCCTGCACGTTCACCGCGTCCGGCACGAGCTCACCGGCGAGCGCGAGCCGCACGGAGCGGGCGACGGCGATACCGGCCTTCTCCTGCGCCTCGTCGGTGGAGGCGCCGAGGTGCGGGGTGCAGACGACCTGGTCGAACTCGAACAGCGGGGAGTCCGTGCAGGGCTCCTTCGCGTACACGTCGAGACCGGCACCGGCGACCCGGCCCTCCTTGAGGGCGGAGTACAGCGCCTCCTCGTCGACGATCCCGCCGCGCGCGGCGTTGACGATCCGCACGCTCGGCTTGACCTTGCGCAGCGCCTCGTCGCCGATCAGGCCGACCGTCTCGGGGGTCTTGGGGAGGTGGACGGTGATGAAGTCGGAGACCTCGAGCAGCTCGTCCAGCGACAGCACCTTGACGCCCATCTGCGCGGCGCGGGCGGGCTGGATGTAGGGGTCGTAGGCGACGACCTTCATGCCGAACCCGGACATGCGCTGGGCGACGAGCGCGCCGATGCGCCCGAGGCCGACGACACCGAGGGTCTTCTCGGCCAGCTCCACACCCGTGTACTTGCTGCGCTTCCACTCGCCGTTCTTCAGCGCGGCGTTGGCCTGCGGGATGTGGCGGGCGGTGGCGACGAGCAGACCGCAGGCCAGCTCGGCGGCGGTCACGATGTTGGAGGTCGGGGCGTTGACGACCATCACGCCGGCCTTGGTGGCGGCGGAGACGTCCACGTTGTCCAGGCCGACGCCGGCTCGTGCGACGACCTTCAGCTTGTTCGCGGCGGCGATCGCCTCGGCGTCGACCTTGGTCGCCGAGCGGACCAGGATCGCGTCCACATCGGCGATGGCCGGGAGCAGCTCGGCGCGGTCCGCGCCGTTGCAGTGCCGGATCTCGAAGTCCGGGCCCAGGGCGTCGACGGTGGCGGGCGACAGCTCTTCAGCGATGAGTACGACGGGTTTCGAGCTCACGTGAGTCCTCACAAGTCCAGTGCTGCGGACGGCCGTCCCGACGGCCGCAGGCGGTGGAGGGGTGCTTGCCGCGTGGAAGACGCACGACGCTGTGGGCCTGACGCGTATGTG
Organism: Streptomyces sp. WAC04114; assembly: GCF_019733245.1. Taxonomy (NCBI): domain Bacteria; kingdom Bacillati; phylum Actinomycetota; class Actinomycetes; order Kitasatosporales; family Streptomycetaceae; genus Streptomyces; species Streptomyces sp. WAC04114. Next base: position 11,474 of record NZ_JAIGQA010000199.1, on the reverse strand, counting down.
TGCAGCAGTCTAGTGGCGCATGGGGCGTCGTCTTGTGCCGCTGCGGAAGGATCACCCGTCCGTGGCCGGACGGGATGGACAACGCCGTACCACCGACGTTACCCGGGGTTCACCGAAGGGGCCGGAGCGGGTTGGCTCCGGCCCCTCGGGCCCTGCCGTCACCTTTCCGACGGGAGGGTGACGGCGGGACCCGGCGGGCGGCTTACGCCTCCTCGTCGACCCAGCTCATGAGCTTGCGCAGCTCCTTGCCGGTGGTCTCCAGCAGGTGCTCGGAGTCCTGCTTCTTGTACTCGTTGTACTTCTTCAGGCCGCCGTGGTACTCGTCCATCCACTGCTGCGCGAAGGTGCCGTCCTGGATCTCGGCGAGGACCTTCTTCATCTCGGCCTTGGTGGCGTCCGTGATGATCCGCGGGCCGGTGACGTAGTCGCCCCACTCGGCGGTCTCGGAGATCGACCAGCGCATCTTCTCCAGGCCGCCCTCGTACATGAGGTCCACGATCAGCTTCAGCTCGTGCAGGCACTCGAAGTAGGCGATCTCCGGCTGGTAGCCGGCCTCGGTCAGGGTCTCGAAGCCCGCCTTGACCAGCGCCGCGGTGCCACCGCAGAGCACGGCCTGCTCACCGAACAGGTCGGTCTCGGTCTCCTCGGTGAAGGTGGTCTTGATGACGCCGGCGCGGGTGCCGCCGATGCCCTTCGCGTACGACAGGGCCAGCGCGAAGCCGTTGCCCGTGGCGTCCTGCTCGACGGCGGCGATGCACGGAACGCCGCGGCCCTCCTCGTACTGGCGGCGGACCAGGTGGCCCGGGCCCTTCGGGGCGACCATGCAGACGTCCACGCCGGCCGGGGGCTTGATGAAGCCGTAGCGGATGTTCAGGCCGTGGCCGAAGAACAGCGCGTCGCCGTCCTTCAGGTTGTCCTTGATGTGCTTCTCGTAGACCTCGGCCTGGATCGGGTCCGGGACGAGGATCATGATGACGTCGGCCTCGGCGGCGGCCTCCGAGGGGCTCACCACGCGCAGGCCCTGCTCCTCGGCCTTGGCCTTGGACTTGGAGCCCTCGTGCAGACCGACGCGGACGTCGACACCCGAGTCACGGAGCGACAGCGCGTGGGCGTGGCCCTGGCTGCCGTACCCGATGACCGCGACCTTGCGGCCCTGGATGATGGACAGGTCGGCGTCGGCGTCGTAGAACAGCTCGGCCACTTTGGGTTCTCTCCTCGGGAGTGCAGGTGTTGCGTCCCACCGTATGACGGGGGGCGGAAGGGAAGTCTCAGGGTCTCGGAATACGGGCGGCCGACGGCGCGCCGACCGCCCGTTTCGGGTCTTACGCCGACCGGTCCAGGGCGCGCAGCGACCGGTCCGTGATGGATCGGGCACCGCGGCCGATCGCGATCGTGCCGGACTGGACGAGCTCCTTGATGCCGTACGGCTCCAGCATCTTGAGCATCGCGGACAGCTTCTCGCCGGACCCGGTGGCCTCGATGGTGACGGCCTCCGGGGAGACGTCGACGGTCTTGGCGCGGAACAGCTGGACGATCTCGACGATCTGGGAGCGCGTCTCGTTGTCGGCGCGCACCTTCACCAGGACGAGTTCGCGCTGCACCGCCTGCGACGGCTCCAGCTCGACGATCTTCAGCACGTTGACGAGCTTGTTGAGCTGCTTGGTGACCTGCTCCAGCGGCAGGTCCTCCACGCCGACGACGATGGTGATGCGGGAGATGTCGGGGTGCTCGGTGACGCCCACCGCGAGCGAGTCGATGTTGAAGCCGCGGCGGGAGAACAGGGCGGCGATCCGGGCGAGGATGCCGGGGGTGTTCTCCACCAGGACGGAGAGCGTGTGCTTGGACATGATCTGCTTCCTCTGCTTGAAAGTCCCGACGGCTCTCAGTCGTCTTCGTTGTCGCCGAAGTCGGGGCGGACGTCCCGGGCGGCCATGATCTCGTCGTTGGAGGTGCCGGCGGCGACCATCGGCCAGACCATCGCGTCCTCGTGGACGATGAAGTCGACGACGACCGGACGGTCGTTGATCGAGTTCGCCTCCTCGATGACCTTGTCGAGGTCGTCCGGGGACTCGCAGCGGATCGCGTAGCAGCCCATGGCCTCCGACAGCTTCACGAAGTCGGGGACGCGGGTGCCGCGGGCCTGCGGGTTGACGTCGTCCGGGCCGGAGTGCAGCACGGTGTTGCTGTACCGCTGGTTGTAGAAGAGGGTCTGCCACTGGCGGACCATCCCGAGGGCGCCGTTGTTGATGACGGCGACCTTGATCGGGATGTTGTTCAGGGCGCAGGTGGTGAGCTCCTGGTTGGTCATCTGGAAGCAGCCGTCGCCGTCGATCGCCCAGACGGCCCGCTCGGGCGCTCCGGCCTTGGCGCCCATGGCGGCCGGGACGGCGTAGCCCATGGTTCCGGCGCCGCCGGAGTTCAGCCAGGTGGCCGGCTTGTCGTACTCGATGAAGTGGGCGGCCCACATCTGGTGCTGACCGACGCCAGCCGCGAAGATCGTGCCCTCGGGGGCGAGCTGTCCGATGCGCTCGATGACCTGCTGCGGGGAGAGCGAGCCGTCCTCGGGCTGGTCGTAGCCGAGCGGGTAGGTGTCGCGCCAGCGGCTCAGGTCCTTCCACCAGGCGCTGTAGTCGCCCTGGTGGCCCTCGCTGTGCTCCTTCTGGACGGCCTGGATCAGGTCGGCGATGACCTCGCGGGCGTCACCGACGATCGGCACGTCGGCGGCGCGGTTCTTGCCGATCTCGGCCGGGTCGATGTCCGCGTGGACGATCTTGGCGAACGGCGCGAAGCTGTCCAGCTTGCCGGTGACGCGGTCGTCGAAGCGGGCGCCGAGGGCGACGATCAGGTCGGCCTTCTGCAGGCCGGTGACGGCGGCCACCGAGCCGTGCATGCCGGGCATGCCCAGGTGCTGCGGGTGGTTGTCGGGGAACGCGCCGAGCGCCATCAGGGTGGTGGTGACGGGCGCGCCGGTGAGCTCGGCGAGGACCTTCAGCTCGGCGGTGGCCTTGGCCTTGAGCACGCCGCCGCCGACGTACAGCACCGGCCGCTTGGCCTGGGTGATCAGCTTGGCGGCCTCGCGGATCTGCTTGGCGTGCGGCTTGGTGACCGGACGGTAGCCGGGCAGGTCCATGGTGGGCGGCCAGGAGAAGGTGGTCTTCGCCTGGAGGGCGTCCTTGGCGATGTCGACCAGGACCGGGCCCGGGCGGCCGGTGGAGGCGATGTGGAACGCCTGGGCGATGATCCGCGGGATGTCCTCGGCCTTGGTGACGAGGAAGTTGTGCTTGGTGATCGGCATGGTGATGCCGACGATGTCCGCCTCCTGGAAGGCGTCCGTGCCGATCGCCTTGGACGCCACCTGGCCGGTGATCGCGACCAGCGGCACGGAGTCCATGTGCGCGTCGGCGATCGGGGTGACCAGGTTGGTGGCGCCGGGCCCGGAGGTGGCCATGCAGACGCCGACCTTGCCGGTGGCCTGCGCGTAGCCGGTGGCGGCGTGACCGGCGCCCTGCTCGTGCCGGACCAGGACGTGGCGCACCCTGGTGGAGTCCATCAGCGGGTCGTAGGCCGGGAGGATCGCACCGCCGGGAATGCCGAATACCGTGTCGGCGCCGACCTCCTCGAGAGAGCGGATGAGGGACTGCGCGCCCGTCACCTGCTCGGGGGCGGAGTGTCCTCCGGATCGGGGCCGGGGCTGCGGGTGGTGGGCCCCGGTGGCCTGCTCGGTCATCGGCATTCTCTTCTCAGATGCTGAGGGTTTTTGCGAGGTTTGTACGATCTTCGGCTGCTGCACGAAGGGTGCCTGTGCAACAAAAAACCCCTCGTGCCATAAGGCAAGCGAGGGGAGCGCGCCGGGTGGGGTCGCTGAGCGGTCGAGGCTCAGCGTCAGCCGACGCGCTTTCCAAGTACGAGAATTCGGGTGCGCATGGCACTGACCCTCCCCCCGGCACGCACTCACTGTCAAGTGGGTGGGACGGGAGTCTCATTATGTGAGCGCAGGGCCGTACCGCCTCCGATGACGGCGGTCACACCCGAGCTGTACACCCGCGGGGAGCCGCCCACTAACGCCGGTTCGGCCGGTCCGTTCGGCACCGGGTAGTGCCCGGCGGCGAGCGCCCGGCGCAGCCGGTACTCGTCGAGCGGCCCGGAGAACGCCATGCCCTGCCCGTGGGTGCAGCCCATCGCGCGCAGGGCGACGACCTGCTCGGGCAGATCCACCCCTTCGGCCACGGACTTCAGCCCGAGGTCGCCCGCGATGCGCAGCAGCCCGCTGGTGATCTTGTGCAGGCGTGCGGACTCGACGACGCCCTCGACCAGACCGCGGTCCAGCTTCAGGACGTCGACCGGCAGGCGCCTGAGCGCCGTGATCGCCGCGTAGCCGCTGCCGAACCCGTCGAGCGCGATCCGTACGCCGACCCGCCGCAGGGCGCCCAGGCGCCGCTCCAGCTCGTCCAGCGAGACCCTGGGGTCGGCGTCCGACAGCTCGATGATCAGCGCCCCGGACGGCAGCCCGTGCCGCGTGAGCAGCGCCTCGATCGTGCCGAGCGGCATCGAACGGTCCACCAGCCTGCGGGCACTCATCCGCACGACGACCGGCACGGACAGCCCGGTCGCGTGCCGCTCGGCGGCCTGCTCGACGGCCTCCTCGATCATCCAGCGGCCCAGCTCGGCGGTCTTGTCGCTGTCCTCGGCCACTCTCAGGAACTCCGCCGGGGTGAAGAGCACGCCCTGCGAGGAGCGCCAGCGCGCCTGCGCGGCCACCGACGTGATCCGGCCATCCTCCAGGGACACCACCGGCTGGTGCAGCAGGGCGAACTCCCCGTCGTGCAGGGCGGCCCGCAGGCGGGTGGCGAGCTCGGCCTTGCGGACGACGTCCTGCTGCATCTGCGGCTTGTACAGCTCGACGCGCCCCTTGCCGCCGGCCTTGGCGCGGTACATCGCCAGGTCGGCGTTGCGCAGCAGTTCGCCCGCGCCGAGACCGGATTCCGCGAAGGCCACGCCGATGGAGGCGTTGACGCGGACATCGTTGCCGTCGATGAGGTAGGGCTGGGACAGCGTCGTCCTGAGCCGGTCGGCGAGCTCCACTATGTGCCGCTCCCGGGCATCCCGGTCCCGGGTGTTGTCCCCGGCGATCAGCGCCGCGAACTCGTCCCCGCCGAGCCGGGCCGCGGTGTCGCCGTGCCGTACGGAGTCCTGGAGCCTGCGGGCGGCCTGGACGAGCAGTTCGTCCCCGGCCTGGTGCCCGATGGTGTCGTTGACGGCCTTGAAGCCGTCGAGATCGATGAACAGCACGGCCGTGTTCCGCAGGGCCACACCCCGGTCGGAGGCGCGGCGGCCCGAGAGGGCGTGCTGGACGCGCTTGGTGAACAGGGCGCGGTTGGGCAGGTCCGTGAGCGGATCGTGCTCGGCGTTGTGCTGCAACTGAGCCTGCAGCCGCACGCGTTCGGTCACGTCGCGGCTGTTGAAGATGAGGCCGCCGTGATGGCGGTTGACGGTCGACTCGACGTTCAGCCAGCCCCCGTCGCCCGAGCGGAAGCGGCACTCGATGCGTGTGGTGGGTTCCTCGACCGGGTTGGCGGCGAGGAACCTGCGGACCTCGTGCACGACGCAGCCCAGGTCCTCGGGGTGGATGAGGTTGGCCAGTTCCGTACCCACCAGCTCCTCCGCCGAGCGGCCGTACACGCCGGCGGCGGCCGGGGAGACGTACCTCAGGACGCCGCTGGGCGCGGCGATCATGATGACGTCACTGGAACCCTGCACCAGGGAGCGGAAGTGGTTCTCCTTCTGCGCCAGTTCCTGGGTGAGGGTGATGTTGTCGAGCAGCATGATCCCCTGGCGCACGACGAGCGCGAGCACCACCGTGCCCCCGGTCAGCAGGACCACGCGGTCGACACTGCGGCCGTTGAGGACGTTGTAGAGGATCCCCAGCGTGCACACGGCGGCCGCGAGATACGGCGTGAGGGCGGCCAGGGAGCCGGCGATGGGCCGGGCGGCCGGGTAGCGGCTGTGCTCGGAGCCGGGCAGGGGCGCCGAGTGGTGGGGCGCGCTGCGCTGCCCCGGCACGTGCTCGTGCACCACACGGGTACGGCCCGTGCCGGTGTGCCGGTCGGAGCCGAGCCGGTCGCCCTCCGCGCGGGGGGCGGCCCAGGGGGCGTACGCCAGGAGCAGCGAGCCCGCGAACCAGCCCGCGTCGAGCAACTGCCCGGAGCGGTAGTCGTGGTGCATGAGCGGCGAGGTGAACAGGGCGTCGCACATCACGGTCAGCGCGAGCGCGCAGATGGCGGTGTTGACCGCGGAGCGGTTCACCGCGGACCGCCTGAAGTGCAGGGCGAGCACCATGCTGACCAGCGCGATGTCGAGCAGCGGGTACGCCAGCGACAGCGCGATGTGCGCCACGCCGGGGCCTTCGGACTTCGCCGCCTGGGCGAGGGCGAGGCTCCACGCCAGCGTCAGCAGCGAGCCGCCGATCAGCCAGGCGTCGAGCCCCAGGCAGACCCAGCCGGCCTTGGTCACCGGCCGCTTGGCGAGCACGAGCAGTCCGACGATCGCGGGGGGCGCGAAGCAGAGGAAGAACAGGTCGGCGTAGCTGGGGCTGGGCACGGGCAGCCCGAGGACCACCTCGTACCACCCCCAGACCAGGTTGCCCAGGGAGGCCATGGCGGAGGAGAGGCCGAACAGCAGCCAGGCGGGTCGAAAGCGGGTGCGGCGGCTGCGGGCGTAGAGGATGCACGAGACGGCGGCGGTGCCGGCCGCGGCGCTCAGCCCGAAGTCGCCCATGATCAGGGCCACTTGGTACGAACCCCAGCCGAGCGCGGCACCGACGGCGTATCCAGCGCAGGCCAGGGCGAGGACGAGTTGGAGGGCCAGGCCCGGCCGGTGGCCGGGGGCCGGCGTGCGAGGCAGCAGCGCGCCCGGGGACGGAGGCTGTGCCCGCAGCGCTCCGTCCAGCGTGGGGGTGGGGGGCGCGCTCACCGGGCCCTCCCGGTCCGCGCCGCTCCCGGGTCCCGCGGGTCCCGGTGGACCGGCCGGTCATGCCTTCCGCGACTGCCGGGCCTGCGGTGGTGATGGCTGTGCTCGGCGTGGTGTTCGCCGTGGTGGGTGTGGTGGCCGACGTGATCGGCGTGCTGACCGCGTCTGCCCGCGGTCGTCCGCCCGGGTCGCCGCCGGCAGCCCCGCCCCGTCGGATCGCTCGTCCATAGGCCGTGCATCGCCTGTCGCCCCCCTCACAGTCTGAACTGTCCGTCCCCGGCGCCGAACGGTCCCCGGCGCAGCCCCTGTCGGGACGATACACCAGTCTCGTCACTCAGGGACATAGGTTCTCTACGCTCCGTGACGATCAACAGATATATGAGTACCCACCGCACCTGAAGGATTGCGGACGGTACTCGAAGGTTCTTTCAGTCGGTTGATGCACCCGTCGTAAGGATCACGTTGCGGAGCGGCTCCCGGTTCACATGACGGTTCAACTGGTCCACCAGGAGCCGCTTGGCGCGCGGAAGGAACGCGGAGGTGGGGCCGCCGACATGGGGGCTGATGAGTACCCCCGGCGCACGCCACAGGGGGTGTTCGCGCGCCAGCGGCTCCGGGTCGGTGACGTCGAGGGCGGCGGTGATGCGGCCGGTCTCCAACTCGGCGAGCAGGGCCTTGGTGTCCACGACCGGGCCGCGGGCGACGTTGACGAGGAGCGCGCCGTCCTTCATGCGGGACAGGAAGTCGGCCCCGGCCAGGCCACGGGTGGTTTCGTTGAGCGGGGTGGACAGGATGACGACGTCCGCCTCCGGCAGCAGCGTGGGGAGTTCGGTGAGCGGATGCACGGGACCGCGCGCCGTGGTGCGCTCGGAGCGCGCGACGCGCGCCACCCGCGCCACCTCGAACGGAACGAGCCGGTCCTCGATGGCCTCCCCGATCGAGCCGTAGCCCACGATGAGGACGTTCTTGTCGGCGAGCGCGGGGCGGAATCCGCCGAGCCACTCCCCCCGGTCCTGCGCGCGGACGAAGTCGGGGATCCCGCGCAGCGACGCCAGGATCAGCGCGAGGGTGAGCTCGCCGGTGCTGGCCTCGTGCACCCCGCGCGCATTGCACAGCCGCACGCCCGCCGGCAGCCGCCCGAGGCCCGGCTCCACGTGGTCGATCCCGGCGGAGAGGGTCTGCACGACCTGCACGTTGCTCATCCGCCCCAGGGGACGCACGCACAGCGGACTGGGCTTCATGTAGGGGACGACGTAGAAGGCGCAGTCGGCCGGGTCCGCGGGGAACTCCTCCGCGCCGTTCCAGAAGCGGTAGTCCGGGCCCTCGGGGAGTCCCTCGATCTCGTCCGGCGGGATGGGCAGCCACACGTCAGCAGTCATGCTCTGGAGGCTATGTCAGGAGCGTGCGACGGCAGAGGTTAGGTTGGGGTGGCTCGAACAGGGAGGGTCACGACCAGGTGGAGCGCAGGACGATCGGCGCGGCGGCGCTCGCGGTGGGGGCCGTCGGACTCGGGTGCATGCCGATGAGCTGGGCCTACAGCGCGTCGAGGCGGCGCGGCGACGAGTCGCTCAGGGCGGTGCACCGGGCGCTCGATCTGGGCGCGTCCCTGCTGGACACGGCCGACATGTACGGCCCCTTCACCAACGAGCTGTTGCTGGGGCGGGCGTTGAAGGAGCGGCGGTCCGACGCGTTCGTGTCGACGAAGGTCGGGCTGCTCGTGGGCGACCAGCACATCGTCGCCAACGGCCGCCCCGGGTACGTGAAACGCGCCTGCGACGCGTCGCTGCGGCGGCTCCAGACGGACGTCATCGACCTGTACCAGCTGCACCGGGCCGACCCCGAGGTGCCGGTCGAGGAGACCTGGGGCGCGATGGCGGAGCTCGTCCAGGCCGGGAAGGTGCGGGCGCTGGGCCTGTGCGCGGTGGGGGCGCGGGCCGGGCGCCGGTCCGGGGCCGGGCTGCACGACGGAACGATCCGGCAGCTGGAGCGGGTGCAGCAGGTCTTCCCGGTGAGCGCGGTGGAGGCGGAGCTGTCGGTGTGGTCGCCGGAGGCGCTGGAGACCCTGCTGCCGTGGTGCCGGACGCGGGGCGTCGGTTTCCTCGCCGCGATGCCGCTCGGCAACGGCTTCCTGACCGGCAGACTGCGGCCCGGCGCCGGGTTCGAGGCGGACGACCCGCGTGCCCGGCACCCCCGCTTCACGGCCGAGATGATGGCCGCGAACCAGCCGGTCGTCGCGGGCCTGCGCCGCATCGCCCGCCGGCACGGCACGGACGTCACACCCGGCCAGGTGGCCCTCGCGTGGGTGCTGGCCCAGGGCCCGCACGTGGTCCCGGTCCCGGGCACCAAGCAGGAGCGCTGGGTCACGGAGAACACGGCCGCGACGGCGGTGCGCCTGACCCCCGACGATCTGCAGGAGATAGCCGGGCTGCCGCCGGCCCAGGGTTCCTGGGACTGAGCCCCGGCCCCGCCTCGGGTGCGTTTCGGGCAAACCCTGTGTTCCCGGTCCGGCGTCGCGTGATCGGGAACCTGAGAGCCGCGAGCGGTGTATGACAGGGAGAGGACCCGCCCCGTCGAAGGGACCATGATCGTGCGACGTCGAGCCGTCCCGGCCGTGCTGGCCGCCACCGCGCTCCTGCTGACGGCCGGTTGCTCCTCCGACAGCGGAGGCTCGTCCGGCAAGCAGGCGAGCACCTCCCCGAGCCGTACGGCACCGGGCTCGTCCGCGCCGCCGGGGCGGGCCGCCGAGGAGACACCGCCCGCCAAGGGGTCGGTGAAGGTGGTCCGCACCGTCGCCGAGGGCCTGGACTCCCCCTGGGGGCTCGCTCCGCTGCCGGGCGGTGGCCTGCTCGTCTCCTCCCGGGACGACGGCACGATCGTCCGGGTCGACGAGAAGACCGGCAAGAAGACCGAACTGGGCGAGGTGCCCGGGGTTTCGGCGGCCGGTGAGGGCGGCCTCCTCGGGATCGCCCTGTCCCCCGACTACGCCTCGGACCACATGGTCTACGCGTACTTCACCTCGGCCTCCGACAACCGCATCGTCCGCATGATCTACGACGAGCAGAAGCCGGCCGGCCGGCAGCTCGGCGCGCCCGACACGGTCTACAAGGGCATCCCCAAGGGCTTCATCCACAACGGCGGCCGCATCCAGTTCGGCCCCGACAAGATGCTCTACGTGGGCACGGGCGAGAGCGGCGACACCGGCCTGTCCCAGGACAAGGACTCCGTGGGCGGCAAGATCCTGCGCCTGACCCCGGAGGGCGAACCGGCGCCGGGCAACCCCTTCCCGGACTCCCCGGTGTACTCGTACGGCCATCGCAACGTGCAGGGCCTGGCCTGGGACGGCAAGCAGCGGCTGTTCGCCTCGGAGTTCGGGCAGGACACCTGGGACGAGCTCAACGCGATCAAGCCGGGCGACAACTACGGCTGGCCGGAGGCCGAGGGCCGGTCCGGCGACAAGCAGTTCCACAACCCGATCGACCAGTGGACGACGGCCGAGGCCTCCCCCAGCGGCATCGCCCACGCCGAGGGCTCGATCTGGATGGCGGGCCTGCGCGGCAAGCGGCTCTGGCGCATCCCGCTGAACGGCACGGAGGCCGCGGCCGAACCGCAGGCCTTCCTGGAGGGCGAGTACGGCCGGCTGCGCACGGTGGTCTCTGCGGGCGGCGACCGGCTGTGGCTGGTGACCAGCAACACGGACGGCCGGGGCAGCCCGAAGGACGGGGACGACCGGATCCTGGAACTGCGGGTGACCTAGCGGCCCCTAGGCCGTGTCCGCAAAGTCCCGCCTGCCCCGCGACGCCTGGCACGCGCCCCCGAGCTCTCGACACCGCTCGAGCAGGGGGTACCCCCACTCGCCGCACCGGACGTAGCCCCAAGTACGTCCAGTACGAGGGACTCCGCCCGGCGCGACGAGAGCACGCACCAGACGCCGCGGGGCCCGCCCTCCGGGCGGACGACGGGACCTTGCGGACACGACCTAGCCGGGCCCCTGGCCGCCGGGGTTCTCGGGCTCCTCGTCGGGCGGGCGTACGACGACCTTTCCGGACGCGAGGTCTATCGGCCCGCGTCCGGGATCGCCGTCCCCGACGTCCTCACGGGTCAGTTCCAGGCGGTTCTGCTCGTCGCGGGTGTGCTTGCGCCCGGGCGAGAACAGCTCCTCGAACATGTTGAACAACGGGTGCCTCCCTGGGCCGCGGGCCTCACGCCGTCCGCGACGTCCTTTACAGCGTATGCCTCAGCCCGCCGGACCGGGCATGAGCAGTTCGGCCGGGAACAGCCCCAGGCGGTGCGCCACCGCCGCGGCCTCGCCCCGCCCGGAGACGCCGAGCTTCCCCAGGATGTTGGAGACGTGCACGCTCGCCGTCTTCGGGGAGATGAACAGCTCCTGCGCGATGCGGCGGTTGGTGTGGCCGGCGGCGACCAGGCGCAGGACGTCCCGTTCCCGGCTGGTGAGGCCGAGGGCCTCGGCGGGGTCGGCCGGCGCGGGGCCGGGCCGCGTGGCGGGGGTG
>NZ_JAIGQA010000198.1:0-14049 GCF_019733245.1 Streptomyces sp. WAC04114 | reverse complement strand
CTGGTGGGTGGGGGCCGACGCGCGCGGTGCGGCCGGTGTCGGCTCCTCGGGCGCGGACGCGGGATCCCCGCACCCTCCGAGGAGCACCCCGGCCAGCAGTACTCCCACGACCCACGGCTTGCGCATACGGCAACTCCCGCCCCGGTCACCGAAAGGGCACTCAGGCAAGCACAGCCGGGCGCCGGAGGGAAGACGCCCGCCGTGCCGGCCCGCTCGACGCGCGAGCGGGCCCCCGGGTGACTAGCGTGAATAAGCGGACGATTCCACACAGACCTCATCCAGATCGACTCATTCGGAGAGGGCCGCAGCCATGGCCGTGCAACCTGAAGGAAGCCCGTGCTGGGCCGACGCGATGTTCAGCGACCTCGAAGGGGCCAAGAGCTTCTACGGCGAGGTCCTCGGCTGGACCTTCGCCGAGGCGTCCGCGGAGTTCGGCAACTACACGGAGGCCTCCGTGAACGGCAAGGCGGTCGCCGCCGTCGTCCCGCCCATGCCCGGCCAGGAGGGCCTGTCGCAGTGGTGCCTCTACTTCGCCTCCCAGGACGCCGCAGCCACCGCGGCCAGGATCCGTGATCACGGCGGTGAGGTGCTGATGGAGCCTATGCAGGTCGCCGACTTCGGCACCATGTGCCTGGCCCGCAGCCCCGATGGCGTCGTCTTCGGCGTCTGGCAGGCGGTCACCCACGAGGGCTTCCAGGCGATGGGAGAACCCGGCGCGTACACCTGGGCCGAGGTCTTCACCCGCGAGCCGGAGAAGTCCGACGCGTTCTTCCCCGCCGTCTTCTCCTACCGGCAGCGGGACATGCGGGACGGCGAGACGGACTTCCGGATCTACGACCTGGGCGAGCGAACGGTGCTGGGCCGGATGAAGATGGGCGAGGAGTTCCCGCCCGAGGTGCAGCCGTACATCAACGTCTACTTCGGGGTCGAGGACTGCGACGAGGCCGTGGCGAGGGCCACCAAGCTCGGCGGCGTGCTGCGGTTCGGCCCCATGACCACCCCCTTCGGCCGGTTCGCTGCGATCAGCGACCCGCAGGGGGCGAACTTCTCGGTGATCGACACCACGACGGCCGAGGGCGAGATGCCGAAGCTGACCGACGTGGCGTAGGGGCCCGGACCTCCCGGCCGGAGGCCCGGTGCGGGCATGGCATGATCGAGCGCATGCGTGAACGTGTAGTGGCCGCGTGTGACGGGGCTTCGAAGGGAAATCCCGGGCCCGCCGGCTGGGCCTGGGTCGTCGCCGACGCTTCCGAGACGCCGGAGCGGTGGGAGGCGGGGCCGCTCGGCAAGGCCACCAACAACGTCGCCGAACTCACCGCGCTGGAGCGCCTGCTGGCCGCGACCGAGCCGGACGTGCCGCTCGAGATCCGCATGGACTCGCAGTACGCGATGAAGGCCGTCACCACCTGGCTGCCCGGCTGGAAGCGCAACGGCTGGAAGACCTCCGCCGGCAAGCCGGTCGCCAACCAGGACCTCGTCGTGCGCATCGACGAGCTCCTCGACGGCCGCTCGGTCGAGTTCCGCTACGTGCCCGCCCACCAGGTGGACGGTGACCGGCTCAACGACTTCGCCGACCGCGCCGCCAGCCAGGCCGCCACGGTCCAGGAGGCCGCGGGCAGCGGCCTCGGCTCCCCCGAGCCGCCGCCCGCCCCGGACACCCCGGCCAAGGCGCCGCGGTCCCGCCCGCGCGGCGGCGCCGCCCGCGGCGCCAAGCCCGCGGGCGGGAAGGGCTCCACGCGCACCATCAAGGCGAAGTTTCCCGGCCGGTGCCAGTGCGGCCGCTCCTACGCGGCCGGCGAGCCCATCGCCAAGAACGACGGCGGCTGGGGCCACCCGGAGTGCCGCACGGGTGCGGCCGTCTGATCAGACGTCGAACGTGTAGTGCGGCGTGTGGTCCAGCAGGTCCGCCGGGCTCATGTCGTGCCACGGCCGCATCGTCTCGTTGAGGTCGATCACGTTCGGCGTCCCGGCGGTGGGCAGGTAACCCGAGCCGGGGTGCCGGCGCTGCCACTCGGCCCACAGCTTGTCTATGTAGGCGTGGTGCAGCCAGAACACCGGGTCGTTGGGGGACACCCCGGTGGCCATCTGCCCGCCGACCCAGACATGGACGCGGTTGTGCAGGTTGACGCCCCGCCACCCTTCGAGGTGGTTGCGGAAACCGTCCGAACCGCTGTTCCAGGGCGCCATGTCGTACGTGGACATCGACAGCACCGACTCCACGTCCGCCCGCGTCGGCAGCTCGCGCGTCCCGGAACCGAGGGAGCGCCGCAGGAACGTACGGCTGTCGACCCGCACGTTGACCGGCCAGTTCCCGCCGGACGCGGAGAACGGCCCGTCCGTCACCCGGCCGTCCCGCTCCCGCCCGGTGCCGCCGAGGAAGTCGGATGCCCACAGCGAGGCGCGCGGCGTACGGTCGACGGTCCAGTCCCAGTACGGCAGCGTCACCGACGCGTCCACCGACTGCAGCGCCCGCTCGAACTCCAGGAGGAATCTTCGGTGCCAGGGCAGGAAGGACGGTGAGCGGTGCCCGGTCCGCTCGCCGTTGTCGGTGTCGGAGACGATGAACGCGTTGTGCGTCGTGACGAACTCGTCGTAGCGGCCGCTGCGCTTCAGCTCCAGCAGCGCGGCGACGAAACGCCGCTTCTCGTCGGCGGTCAGGGTGGACTGGTTCTTGCGGACAGCCATGTGCGGGTGCTCCAGATGCCTTGCGGTGCGGGTCAGTTGGCGGGGAAGGGCAGCAGGGGCGCGCCCTGCAGCTCGTCCACCGCGGCGCGGGCGGCGGCGCGCGGGGTGGCCACCGGGTCGTAGTGACTGACGACGCTGATCCAGCTGCCGTCGGCGTTGCGCATCACGTGCAGTTCGACCCCGTCGACGAACACCGCGTAACCCCCGCCGTGGTGCCCGTGGTGACCGGACCCGGTCGCCGGACGGCCCTGTATCCGGCGCCCCTTGTAGACCTCGTCGAAGGTGCCGGGGGAGTCGTGGTGACCGGCGGCCGAAGCCGGGGCGACGGCTGACAAGGTCCCCGCGCTCGTGGCGAGGACGGCCGCGGCGGTGAGCGCGCTGCGACGGCTGAGTTCCGGCATACGGACCTCCAGGGTGGGTCGGGTTGATGACCCCGCATGCCTATCGGCCCGCCCGCTACCGGGAGAAATCCACGCGAGCCGGTTGGCTGCGATCCGGGCAATTCCCCTTATGTCATGCAAGGTTGAACGAAGATGATCTTGTCGTGTGGGGGCTGCGGTCCCGTGCGGAGGGGGAAATTCCACCCGTGAGGGGTGCTGTGGCGGATGTTTCTGCCCGTGCGGTCCGAGGCTCGTGGTGCGCGTCACGCCGCGAAACTGGCGCGATTCGGCGGTCCGGTCGGAGGTCTCCGGCTCCTGCTACTCTGCGTCCGCAATCGACAGCTCTCGGTAATTCTCAGGGGTGTTCGTGAGGGTCGCCTGTGTCGGCGGCGGGCCCGCCGGTCTGTATCTCTCGATCCTGCTCAAGCGGCAGGACCCGTCCCACGACGTCACCGTCCACGAACGCGATCCGGAGGGTTCCACCTACGGCTGGGGCGTGACGTACTGGCGCCATCTGCTCGACCGGCTCCACGAGCAGGACCCGGAGTCGGCGGAGGCCCTCGACGCCGACTCGGTCCGCTGGAGCGAGGGTGTCGCCCACGTCCGGGACCTGACGACCCGGCACAGCGGCGACCAGGGCCACGGCATCGGCCGCCACCGGCTGCTGGAGATCCTCGCCGCCCGGGCCCGCGACCTCGGCGTACGCCTGGAGTACGAGCGCGAGATCACCCCCGGCGACCTGCCCTCCGGCGCCGATCTGATCGTCGCGGCCGACGGCGTCCACAGCGCCCTGCGCACCCGCCACGCCACGCACTTCGGCAGCCGCCTCACACCCGGGCGCAACCACTTCGTCTGGCTCGGCACCACCAAGGTCTTCGACGCCTTCACCTTCGCCTTCGTGGAGACCGCCCACGGCTGGATCTGGTGCTACGGCTACGGCTACGGCCCCGACCGCAGCACCTGCGTCGTCGAATGCGCGCCCGAGACCTGGACCGGACTCGGACTCGACCGCGCGAGCGAGGCCGACGGCCGTGCCCTGCTGGAGAAGCTCTTCGCGGACGTCCTGGACGGGCAACCCCCTGCTGGGCCGCCCCGGCGGCACCCCGTGGCAGACCTTCCGCACCCTCACCAACGACACCTGGCACCACGGCAACCTCGTCCTGCTCGGCGACGCCGCCCACACCACCCACTACTCCATCGGCGCCGGCACCACCCTCGCCCTCGAGGACGCCATCGCCCTGGCCGCCGCGCTGCGTGAGCACCCCGAGCTCCCGCTGGCCCTCGCCCGCTACGAGCGGGAACGCAAGGCGGCCCTCCTGCCCGTGCAGAGTGCGGCCCGCTACAGCGCCCAGTGGTACGAGAACCTGCCGCGCTACATGCACCTGCCTCCGGAGCGCATGTTCGCCCTGCTCGGCCAGCGCCACTCACCCCTGCTGCCCTGTGTCCCGCCCCAGCTGTACTACCGCCTCGACCGGGCGGCCGGGCAGCTGGAACCGCTGCTGCGGTTCAAGCGCTGGCTGGGGCCGAAGGTCGCGCGAACCGTGCACGCACGGTCGCTGGCCTCGCGGGAATAGCCCGCCGCGCCTTGGGTGAACGGCTCGACGACCTCGGCCCCCACATGGCCCGGCACGTGCTGGTCGGCCAGTCCGAGCAAGGAGCCGACCCACAACCTGTCCGGCCAGCACACCTAGGGCGCGTCCCCCTAGCCGAACAGCCGGTCCAGGAACGCGTTGCCGTACACGCGGTGGGGGTCCAGCCGGTTCAGCGCCGTGTCCGCCTCCGCCCACGCGTCCTCACCGACCGCCGCCGGGACGACGTCGCCCAGCACCTCCTCGTCGTCCCACACCCCGTCCTCGGTGTACGCCCACCCCTTGGACCACTCGACCCGGGTGAGCGCGAACCCGCCGTCGAAGGTGCGCAGCAGGAACCGCTCGATCTCGCGCAGGAACGCCTGCGCGTCCGGCGTGCCCGGCAGCGTCAGGACGTCCAGCCACACGGCCGTGTCCCACTCGGGGTGGTCCGCGGGCGGCCGGAGCGCCGACAGCAGCGGCGGACGGGCCCCCGCCACCCCCGCGTCACCCGGGTCGTCCGTGCCGGTCACCCGGATCTCCACCGAGCCGTTGACCGGGAAGCTGCCCCGGGCGGCGTAGGCCGTCAGCCGCTCCCGGTAGAACGCGGCGAACTCGGAGACGACCCGCTGCACCCGGTCGCGGGAGGTGAGGACCGCGTAGCCGTTGGCGTGCACCCGCAGCGTGGTCGGCTTCAGGTACAGCAGCGTGTTCTTGGACGGCCCCCACAGGTCGGCGGACAGCGTCGTCACCAGCCCGAGCGCGGCGGCCTCGTACTGCGCGGTGCCGAGCAGCGGCGCCAGGTACCAGGCCGCGTCCGACGTCATCCGGCCGACCAGTTCCGCCACCGGCGCCGGGATGTTGTCCGAGAACGGGTAGTTGTACGGCCGGGTCACCTTCCGCGAGGTCAGCGGCCGGGTGGGGGAGACGCTCCACACCTTCAGCCAGGGGTGCTCGGTGAAGGCGAACCAGATCGCCTCGACCCGCCCCGCCGCGTCCAGGTAGCTCGCGAACGTCCGCCCGCCGCCCGAGCCGGGCGCGGCGAACAGCTCCCCGGCCGGGATGTCCGTACGGCTCACGCACCTGAGGTCGGTGTTGGCACCGACCCGCAGCACCACCTCGGTCACCAGGGCCCGCCCGAGGTGGGTCAGCAGCGCGGCGCAGTCCGCCTCGTCGCGGTGGAAGGTGCGCAGCACGTACGCGCCGGCCCGGGAGTCCCACACGACCGCCGTCAGGGACAGGACCAGATTGCTGAGCGAGCCGTACGTATGCCCGGGCCGCCGCCGCTCGCCCCGCGCGGGGACGGCGGTGCCGTGGGCGTCGACGGCGAGGGCGCCGCCCAGCGTCAGCACGCCGGGCGCGGGGGTGGCCGTGACGCCGAGACCGTGCTCCTCCAGGAAGGTCAGCAGGGCCTCCAGGGCCACGCCGGTACCCGCGCGCACGGCGGTGGGGGAGTCCAGAGCCAGACCGGTGAGGTGGGGCGCGGTGTCGACGAGGAGGACCGGCGCGCCGGACGGCGTCCCCTCCGTGACCGTCAGGGGCGACCAGCCGTGCGAGGCGCCCCGGGCGCGCACCCGCCATCCGTGGCGCCACGCCCAGTTGACGACATCGACCAGGTGGTCCGGGCTGCCCGGCGCACAGGCCCACAGGCCGTCGGCGGTGATCTCCCCGACCCAGTTCTGGTACGCCGAGCGGTACAGCGCGACATCCGCCGGAAAGTCCGGCAACTCCTCGGCGGCCACCGCCGGATCCGCCGGCAGGCCGGGGACCACGGCCAGTGCGGCGGCGGTGAGGAGGAAGCCCCTGCGGGTCCAAGGGGAGGCGGCCGACGGGTAGTTGTTCGTTGCACCAGTGGTCACGTGGGGTCACGCTAGGGGCTGGTTGACACGTGACGCGTTCCTGTCGCATCGATTCACTCGTGTGAGTGAATCGAGCGGGCTCGACGAGCCGGATCGACACGTTCCGCGCGACGTCGTGACGGATGACAGACTGACGCCCATGGACGAGCGCACTTTCGACAGGTCGGACCAGCACGCCTCCGTCATCGGTCTGGGCACCTGGCAGCTGGGGGCCGACTGGGGAGACGTCGACGACAAGGAAGCCCTCTCAGTACTGGAGACGGCGGCCGAGGCCGGGGTGACCTTCTTCGACACCGCCGACGTGTACGGCGACGGCCGCAGCGAGCAGACCATCGCCTCGTTCCTCAGCGGCCGTCCCGACCTGCACGTCATGGTCGCCACGAAGATGGGCCGCCGGGTCGATCAGATCCCCGCCAACTACGTGCTCGACAACTTCCGAGCCTGGAACGACCGCTCCCGGCGCAACCTCGGCGTCGACCGCATCGACCTGGTGCAGCTGCACTGCCCGCCGACGCCCGTCTACTCCACGGACGAGGTGTTCGACGCCCTCGACACCCTCGTCGAGGAGGAGCGCGTCGCCGCCTACGGCGTCAGCGTCGAGACCTGCGAGGAGGCGCTGACCGCGATCGCCCGGCCGAACGTGGCGAGCGTGCAGATCATCCTGAACCCGTTCCGCATGAAGCCGCTGCGCGAGGTGCTTCCGGCCGCGCGCGAGGCGGGCGTCGGCATCATCGCCCGGGTACCGCTGGCCTCCGGCCTGCTGTCGGGCAAGTACACCCGGGACACCGTCTTCCCGGAGAACGACCACCGCACCTACAACCGGCACGGCGAGGCCTTCGACCAGGGCGAGACCTTCTCCGGGGTCGACTACGCCACCGGCGTCGAGGCGGCCGCCGAGTTCGCGGCGCTCGCCCCCGAGGGGTACACCCCGGCCCAGCTGGCCCTGCGCTGGATCGTCGAGCAGCCCGGCGTCACGACCGTGATCCCCGGCGCGCGCTCCCCCGAGCAGGCCCGGGCCAACGCGGCCGCCGCCCGCCTCCCGCAGCTGTCCGGCGAGACACTGACGGCGATCCGTGACCTGTACGACCGGCGCATCAAGGACCAGGTCGAAGCCCGCTGGTGAGGCCGTCTCTCACGGCTCCAGGAGCAGCTGCCTCTCCTGCTCCTGGTCGCCGGAGGCGGCGCCGTCGTCTCGTGTGCTGAAGGCCCGGGTGAGGGTGTCGCTGGCCCGCCGCACGGCCTCCGGGCTGCCCTGCACGGTGACGGTCACCGGTGCGGACAGCCGCCCGGGACCCGCTCCGTCGCCCCCGGCGGGAGCCGCCGCGTCCGCCTCCGCGTCGAAGGTCGCCGTGTGGACCGTCGCGTTCTCGTCGGCGGGAAGCTCGTCGGGAGACCCGAACGTGCCTTCCAGGGCCCGGACGACCGCTCGCGCGTCGTCGGCGCCTGAGCCGCTGAGCGTCACGGTGAGCTGCGTTCCGGACATGAGTCCACGACCTCCTCGGTTCTACGTCGTTCGCGCCGTCCGTGTAACCGTCCCCTGATCGCTCAAACCGCCGGGCGGGACAGCGACTCGTTCCGGGGAACCCGGGAAAGCGGAGGGCTCAGGTCTCACACCGGGAGGAACAGTGGCGGACGCGGCAGAGGGCGGGGCCATGCGCCGGGGGCGCAACGAGACGGAGGAGGAGAGAGCGGACCGGATGTGGCAGGAGCTCATCCAGGAGGTCCGCGTGGCGCAGATGGGCGTCCAGATCCTCTTCGGCTTCCTCCTCACGGTGGTGTTCACCGAGAAGTACGACGACCTCTCCGGCACCGACCAGACGATCTACCTGGTGACGGTCGTCCTCGGCGCCTGCGCGACCGGGGCGCTCATCGGCCCGGTCGCCCTGCACCGTCTCGTCGCCGGGCGGCGCGTCAAAGCCCAGGCCGTGCGGCTGGCCTCCCGGCTCACCCTGCTCGGCCTCGTGCTGCTGCTCGCCACCACGACCGCCTCACTGCTGCTCATCCTGCGCGTGGCCACCCACAACGGTTTCGTGCCCTACCTGGTCGCCGGTGTGGTCGGCTGGTACCTGCTGTGCTGGTTCGTCCTGCCGCTGTGGACCCGGCACCGCTACACGTCGGAGTGACGGCAGCGCCGCCAGCTGCCGGTCGTGCACCCGGCTGAGCAGCAGCAGTGACGCGGTGGCTCCGATCAGCGCGCAGAACATGTCCCACTGCGTGTCCCACACGTCGCCCTGGGTGGCCAGAAAGGCGTCCGCCGCGTGCCCCCCGGCCACGGCGGCCGCCCACTCGAGCATCTCGAAGACGGCGCTGAAGGCCAGGCACGCGCACACGGTCAGCGGAGCGAGCCAGCGGCTGCCGCGCAGCGGCGAGGTGCGCACCAGCAGCTCACGCACCAGCACGGCCGGGACGAAGCCCTGCATCAGGTGACCGAACCGGTCGTAGGGATTGCGGTCCAGATCGAAGAGGTCCCGGACCCGGTCGCCGAGCGGCACCTCGGCGTAGGTGTAGTGGCCGCCCACCATCAGCACCACGGCGTGGGCCGTCAGCAGGCAGCACAGCAGGCCCGTGAGCGGGAAGCGGCGCCGGGTCAGCACCAGCAGCGGCAGACCCACGACGACCCACACGACCTCCAGGAACCAGGTCATGCGGTCGTGCGGGTTCCACCCGGACAGGGCCAGCACCGCGAGCACACCCCAGGCGAGGGCGGCGGGCAGGAACGGCCGGGGCCCCGGCCGTACGTCGGTCACAGCGGACATGGCGGGCTCCTCTCGAGGCAGCCCATCGTCCGGCCGGGGGCGGGCCCTCGGCATGAGTACGCCTACTCAGAACGGCCGCGCGGTTCAGCCCCCGGCGAGCACGCCCGCGAGGAAGTCGTCGACATGGACCTCCTCGTGGCCCGGCCGCACCACCTCGTAGGTCTCACGCAGGAACGCCGCGAACCCCGGCGCCCAGGCGAACACCACGGCGTGGTGGCGTCCGCCGTCGGCGCGGGCGTCGCCGAGGAACTCCAGGCGCAGCTCCTGCCACATCCCCCGGGACTCCGGGCGCATCCGCACGTCGCCCACCCCGACCGGACGCCGCAGTGCGTCACCGAGCATCTCCCGGTCCAGCTGCCACCGGGCGAGAACGCGACCGTCATGGCTGAAGACCACGGTGACGGCGAACGGGTCCGCGGCGTCGTAGCTCAGGTGGGCGAGCACGGAGAATCGCTCCGTGTCGCCCGCCTGGAGCTGCACCACCAGGGTCTTGTGGACGAACGAGTTCACGAGGGGGCCTCCGGGAAGAACCGACGTAGAGCCCTCTAGTACCCCCGAATTCGCCGGAATGCTCAGCCGACCGGGTGATTCCCGCGACCGCCGCGCAGTGACTCGATGCACATCGCGACGGCCCGCTGCAGATCCTCCAGACGCTGCACCATGTCGTCCTCGTAGAACTCCTCGGCGTCGTCGAAGGTCAGCTCCTCGAACACCTTGGTCGCCTTCTGCAGGCTGCTGTAGAACTTCGTGCGCCGTTCCTGCACCCGCAGCCCCGGGTCGGCCTCCACGACCTCGACCACGAGGGACTTCATCGTGTCGTACGCCTCGGAGGCCCACTCGCCAGCGTCCTCGCCCTCGTCGAGCTCGTCGATGAGCGACAGGTGCCGCTCGGCCTCCTGGCGCAGGTCGGCGGGGGCGTCGACGGTCTGCCCTGCGGGCGTCTTGATCTGCCCCGACTCGGCGATCTGGCGTACGTACCCGATCCGGTCGGCCGCCCTGCTCTCCCCGGCGACGGCCTTCTTCAGCTCGTCGGTGCGCACCACGTCACGGGCCAGCTCCGACTGCAGGTCCGGGTCCTCGCGGACCCGGTCGAGGAGGGCCTGGCGGGCGGCGCGGGCGGTGGAGGGGTCGGCGAGGATCGCGGCGCGCAGGGCGGTGGGGTTCTCCGCGACCTCCAGGGCCTTGGTGGGCCGGATGCCCTCCGCCTCGGCGGCCTCGGAGATGGCGGTGCCGCGCTCGGACGTCGCGCTGTTGCGGGAGACGTAGTAGCTCAGCCACACGTCGGCATCCGGCAGCTCCACCTCCTGACCCGGCGTCAGCGCCTCGAAGTGCGGGACCATGCCGTCGTCCGCCGCCCGGTCCCACGCCTTGTAGTAGCGCATGACCCGCTCCGGGGAGCAGCCTGCGAGTTCCGCGAACTCCTTCGCGGACACCTTCGGCGTCTCGTCCGCACCCTGACCGCCGGGCCGCACACTGCGCGCCACCTTCAGCCCGAAGGCCCACCCTCCGGTCCGGGCGTACGCCCCGAACTCCCGCGCGTCCCGCGCGACCAGGTCGGACAGGGGCGCCGGGGCGACGGGGGTCTCGGGCGGGGTGATGGCAACGGTCACGGACGACTCTCCTGAGGCGGGGCAGATCGGACTGCACATCGGACTGCACGAGGTGCGCACGGAAGCCTAGCGGCACCCGCTGACCTCGCCGTTCACCGCCCGCGCGGCCCGTGGGAAAACCGGTGAGCGCACATGAAGAAGAGCCCCCCGCAGCGGAGGGCTCATCTGGTCGAGCGGGCCGTGGAGGCGCCGGCCGAGGACTTCAGCCGAACGCGTCGCGCAGTGCCGGCAGGAGGGACTTCTCCGACCAGTCCAGATACGCCGGCTGCGACTCCCCGCCGATCTGGACGAGCGCGATCTCGGTGAACCCGGCCTCGGCGTACGGGCGGACGGCCTCGACGAACGCGTCCGGGTCGTCACCGCACGGGATCGCCTCGGCTACATCGTCCTGCGTGACGAACTGGGTGGCCGCGTCGAAGGAATCGGGGTGCGGCAGCTCCGAGTTGACCTTCCAGCCGCTGCCGAACCAGCGGAACTGGGAGTGCGCCCGCTCGACGGCCGCGTTCCGGTCGGGGTCGTAGCAGACCGGCAGCTGGCCGATGCGGGGTTTGCCCCGGCCGCCGTGCCGGTCGAAGGCCTCCAGCAGCCCGGCCTTGGGCTCCGTGGCGATCACCAGGTCGCCGAGCCGGCCCGCGAGTTCGCACGACCGCTCCCCGGAGACGGCGATGCCGATGGGCGGGGCCTCGTCGGGCAGGTCCCACAGCTTGGCCGACTCCACGTCGAAGTGCGTGCCGCGATGGTTGACGTGACCGCCCTGGAAGAGCGCGCGGATGATCTCCACGGCTTCCTCGAACATCTCGTGCCGTACGTCGACGGACGGCCAGCCGCCGCCCACCACATGCTCGTTGAGGTTCTCGCCCGAGCCCAGCCCCAGCCTGAACCGGCCCTCGGACAGCAACTGCAGCGTCGCCGCCTTCTGCGCCACCACCGCCGGGTGGTAGCGGAACGTCGGGCACGTCACGTACGTCATGAGCGGGATGCGTGACGTGGCCTGGGCGGCCGCGCCGAGCACGGCCCAGGCGTACGGCGAATGACCCTGCGAGCGCAGCCACGGGAAGTAGTGGTCGGAGGTCACCGAGAAGTCGAAGCCCGCCTCCTCGGCCCGCACCACGTGGTCGACGAGCGCTCGGGGGCCGGCTTGCTCGGTCATCATCGTGTATCCGATTTGCACCATAACCGGCGAGTCCCCTGACAGCGGTTCCGGAAACGGCTCGATCAAGGTCGCCGACGGGTGCAGGATGCATCCATGAGTGCTTCCCCCCTGCCGACCTCCGGTCCGGCCGCCCAGGGTGTCGACGCCTCCGGCGTCCACGCCTTCCTCGATGCCCTCGAAGCCGACCCCGAGATCGAGCCGCACAGCCTGATGATCATGCGGCACGGGCACCTGGTGGCCTCCGGCTGGTGGGCGCCGTACACCCCTGAACGCCTCCACCTGCTGTACTCGCTCAGCAAGAGCTTCACCGCGACCGCGGCGGCCCTGGCCGAGGCCGAGGGACTGATCGACTTCGACGCGCCGGTGATCTCCTACTTCCCGGAGTTCGAGGGCGGCATCACCGACCCTCGCAGCCGGGCCATGCTCGTCCGGCACGTGGCGTCCATGGCGAGCGGCCACCGGCGGGACACCGTCGACGAGGCGTTCGGGCTGGATCCCGCCGAGCCCGTCCGGGGGTTCCTGCGGCTGCCGCCCGACGAGGATCCGGGCACGGTCTTCGCCTACAACCAGCCCGCCACCTACACGCTCGCCGCGATCGTTCAGCGGGTCACCGGCCAGTCGCTCAGCGACTACCTGCGCCCCCGGTTGCTGAATCCGCTGGGCATCGGCGAGGTGGCGTGGCGCCGCGACCGTGCCGGGCGCGAGCTCGGCTTCAGCGGCCTGCACGCCACCACCGACGCCGTCGCCCGGCTCGGCCGGCTGTATCTCGGCGACGGGCTGTGGGAGGGCGAGCGGCTGCTGCCTCAGGGATGGGCGGCCCGGGCCTCGCAGCCTCACATACCGACTGCCGGGGCCATGGGTGACGTGGACCGGCAGGACTGGGACCGGGGGTACGGCTACCAGTTCTGGATGTCCCGGCACGGTTACCGGGGGGACGGCGCGTTCGGCCAGTTCTGCCTGGTGCTGCCAAAGCACGACGTGGTGATCGCGGCGACCTCGGCGACCGAACGGATGCAGGAGTACCTGAACCTGGTCTGGGAGCACCTTCTGCCCGCCTTCGGCCCCGAGCCGCTGACCGGCCGCGAGGCCGCCGACGCGGAGCTGAGGGAGCGCCTCGGCCGGCTGGCGCTCGCGCCCGCCCCTGGCCGTCCCGCACCCCCGGAGCGGGAGAGCGACTGGACGGCGACCGCCTTCGCGGCCTCCGCGAAGACCGGGCCCGTCCGGTCGGCCGGGCTCACGCGGGACGCTGGCGTCTGGACGCTCACCCTCACCGGGGAAGGGGACCGGCCGGACCATCCGGACCGGCTCGCCCTGCGTCTCGCGGGAGAGGGCTGGACGGTCGCCGAGGAGCCCGTCCCGACCGCGGTGAGCGGCGGCTGGACCGATGCCGGCACGCTCGCGGTGGAGGTGCTGTTCCTGGAGACCCCGCACCGCCTGGCCCTGACCTGCTTCCTGGCGGACCGGACGCTCACCGCGCACTGGCGCACCCAGCCGCTGCACGGCGGCCGGCTCACCACCCTGCGCGCCCCGCGCGACTCAGGCTGAGCCCGGCCGGAAGGTCTTGAAGAACGTGCGCAGCGCCTCCTGGTTGGCCGCGTCCTCCCACTCGCCGTCCGGGGTCGTCCAGCGCAGCGAGAAGCTGCGGCCCTCACCCAGCAGGATGCCCCGGCCGAGGGTGTGCACCCGGGTGCCGTCGACGTCGGCCGTCCACTCCATGTCGGCTGCCTCGCGGCCCTGGTACGTCGTCGCGCGGATCGCGCCGATCCGGTCGTAGTCGTCCGCCTGCTTGAGGTTGGGTTCGACGTCGTCCCGCCACACGGCCACGGGGTCCGGGCCGGCCTGATCGCTGAAGGTGACGGCCAGCGTGCGGTCGTCCCCCGTGGCGCCGAAGACGACCCGGTACGCCTCGCCGTCGCGGTCGGTGTCCAGCCGCTCCCAGCCCTCGGGCAGGGCGACGGAGAAGCCTTCCGGTGCCCGGTAGCGCTGGAAGCCGGGCGGCAGGGCCGTGGCAGGGGCGGACGGGGTGGGAGTCGAGGGC
>NZ_JAIGQA010000197.1:0-14179 GCF_019733245.1 Streptomyces sp. WAC04114 | reverse complement strand
CCCCCACCCCCCAGCACCACGCAGCACGGCGCACCCTCACGCGCGCCCCAAGACCTCGACGAGACGAAGGGCAGATGCACACAGACCGCACCTCCACCACCCGCTTCGCCGTACCCGTCGACGCCGCCCTGCGCGCCGCCGGCTGGCAACCCGGACGCTGGGACATCAAACAAGCCGAGATCTGGGCCGACGCCCTGCGCGACCACGCCTCCCCCGCCGGACACCGCCACACCGTCTTCCCCGCCGCCGTCGAAGCGTGGGCCGAATTCGGCGGACTCCACATGGCCCGCACCCTCGGCGACCTCGGCCGCGCCCTCGGCACCGACGTCTGCCCCCTCGGCGCCGAAACCGACAGCCAGGCACTCCTCGCCATCGACACCGACGGCCGCGTCTACACCCTCGACCACACCGGCGACTGGTACCTCGGCCCCGACATCGACCAAGCCCTCGCCACCCTCATCGCCGGCACCGCACCCGCCCGCCTCACCACCGGCTGAACACCCAGCCGCGCTACGACGCCGGAATCACCGCCGACACCCGAAAACCCCCCGCATCCGTCGGCCCCGACACGAACACACCACCCAGCGCCGAAACCCGCTCCCGCATCCCCACCAGACCGTTCCCACCCGACGGCAACCGCGCAGACGACGCCGCCTCCTCAGGCGGCTCGTTCTCCACCTGCATCGCGATCTCCGACACCCGATGCGCCAACCGCACATACGTCTTCGCCCCGGCCGCGTGCTTATGGACGTTCGTCAACGCCTCCTGCACCACCCGATACGCCGTCTGCTCCACCAACGGCGCATACGACCGGACATCCCCCTCCACCGACAACGCCACCACCATCCCCGCGGCAGCCGACTGCCCCACCAACTCCTCCAGCTCCGCCAGACACGGACCCTCGTCATCCGCCGCCCGCGAAGCCGCCGCAGCCGCCGCGGCCGCCACCCCCACCGCCGCCAACGGCACCGACGGCGCCGGCGCCCGCCGCTCACCCCCACCGCTGCGCAGCACCCCGAGCATCTCCCGCAGCTCCGTCAGCGCCTGCCGCCCCATGTCCCCCACCAGCGCGGCGTTCTTCACCGCCTTCTCGGGATCCTTCCGCGCCACCGCCTGCAACGCCGCCGCATGCACCACCATCAGACTCACCCGATGCGCCACGACATCGTGCATCTCCCGCGCGATCCGCGTCCGCTCCTCGTTACGGGCCCACTCCGCCCGCTCCTCCGCACGCTCCGCGAGCAACTGAAGCTCCCGCTCCAAACTGTCCGCCCGCTCCCGCAAGCTCTCCATCAGCCGCCGCCGCGCCCCCACATACAGCCCCAGCAGCACCGGAGGCGCCGTGAAGCCCAGCGACATCGTGATCGCCGCGAACGGCACGAACCAGTCCCCTATGTCCAGGTCCCCCCGCGACATGTCCTGCCGCGTCTTCACGAACGTCACGATCAACGTCCCCACCAGCGACATCCCCGCCAGCGAGGCGATGATCCGCCGGGGCAGCTCCGCCGCGGCCAGCGTGTACAGGCCGACGATGCCCAGCAGGAAGCCCATCTCGGCGGGCGTGATGGCGATCGAGACCAGCACGACGGCGATCGGCCACCGGCGCCTCACCAACAGCACGGAACCGGCCAGCAACCCGAAGACGACCCCCGCCGCCACCGGGATCCCCGCGTCCCGCGCGAACGGGATCCCCTCCAACGCGCACTCCAGCGCGGACACCACGGCCAGGCTCGCATCGAACACGGCGCTACGCCGCCTGGCCCACCACCACGGCCCTCCCCGGGCCGTCACATGCTCTTCCCCCGTCGCGGTCATGCCTCCCAGCCTACGGGCGCCCCCCGCCGGTTTTCCGGCGCATTTCCCGGACTGGCCTACACCACACTCCGTGACCGTTCGGCTGCGATACCACCCGATATCCCTCGAACTGCTGAATCGCTCACCGTTCGACATCGGAAGCGATCATTCCGCCCGGACGGTATGCGTATGGCACATGCATCCGGCAAGTACGCCGACTTCGAGAGGCTGCGGGAGAAGGCGGTGGCGCTCCGCCGCCAGGGCCTCAGCCTCCGCCAGATCCGCGACGAGCTGAAGATCTACAACAACGACATCCTCAACCAGCTGGTGAAGGGGAGAACCGCCCCCGGCCTGGACGAAGCGCCCCCGGGCGAAGGACGACCTGAGGGAGAAGGCGAGGGAACTGCGGCTCCAGGGCTGGACGTACGACCAGATCGAGGTCGAGCTGGGGTGCTCCAGGAGTTCGATCTCGCTGTGGGTACGGGATCTGCCGAAACCGGAGCGTCGTGATCCGACGGAGCAGGCGAAGCTGGCAGCGCGACGGAGGTGGGAGCACGAGCTGGCGGTGCGGGAGGACGCGCGACAGCGGACCAAGCGAAGGGCCACTGAAGAGGTCGGCCAGTTGTCGGAACGCGAACTCTTCTTGCTGGGTGTTGGCCTGTACTGGGCCGAGGGGACCAAGGACAAACCCCATGCGCGGCGCGAGCGAGTCACGTTCGTCAACAGCGACCCGAACATGATTCGCGTGTTCCTGGCCTGGCTCGACTTGCTCGAAGTCGATCGGGCTCACATCACCTACCGAGTGATGATTCACGAGTCAGCCGACGTCGAGGCGGCTGAGGCGTATTGGGCAGAGATCGCCGAGACCCACCGCGACGCCTTCGGCAAGACAACAATCAAGCGGCACAACCCGAAGACGGTACGCAAGAACACCGGTGTCGAGTACCGGGGATGCCTAGTACTCACCGTGCAACGCAGCGCGGAACTGTACCGGCGTATCGAGGGCTGGTGGGGCGGCATCGTTGCCCACGCCGAAGCACGTCTCCGGTAAGGTCTGAGGCGCTGTCCCCCGTGGTGTAACTGGCAGCACACTAGATTTTGGATCTAGCAGGACAAGGTTCGAATCCTTGCGGGGGAGCCCACAAACCACACGACCTCGGTTCGGGTCCTGGCCGATCACCACCCGGTCAGGACCCGCACCCATGCCCCCACAAAACCCCCCGGTATCCTGCGGATGTCACCCCACCCCATCCACAGCCGAAGGGCATCCCGTGAGCGCCAACCGCCCGGCAGCCGTCGTCGTTCTCGCAGCGGGTGAGGGCACCCGTATGAAGTCGGCCACACCCAAGGTCCTGCACGAGCTCTGCGGTCGCAGTCTCGTGGGACACGTCCTCGCCTCCGCCGGCGAGCTGCAGCCCGAGCATCTGGTCGTCGTGGTCGGCCACGCCCGTGAGAAGGTCACCGCGCATCTCGGTGAGATCGCCCCGGACGTCCGTACCGCCGTGCAGGCGGAGCAGAACGGCACCGGGCACGCCGTGCGGATGGGCCTGGAGGAGCTGGGCGGGTCCGTGGACGGGACCGTCGTGGTCGTGTGCGGGGACACGCCCCTGCTGACCGGGGCGACTCTGCGGGCTCTCGCCGACACGCACTCCGCCGACGGCAACGCGGTCACCGTGCTGACCGCCGAGGTGCCGGACGCGACGGGGTACGGGCGGATCGTCCGGGACGACGCCTCCGGTGCCGTGACGGCGATCGTGGAGCACAAGGACGCCACCGACGCCCAGCGGTCGATCCGTGAGATCAACTCGGGTGTGTTCGCGTTCGACGGGCAGTTGCTGGCGGACGCGCTGAAGAAGGTGCGGACGGACAACAGCCAGGGCGAGGAGTATCTGACCGATGTGCTCGGGATCCTGCGTGAGGCGGGGCACCGGGTCGGGGCGTCGGTGGCCGGCGACCACCGTGAGATCGCCGGGATCAACAACCGTGTGCAGTTGTCGGAGGCCCGCCGGATCCTGAACGACCGGTTGCTGACCGAGGCCATGCTCGCCGGCGTGAGCGTCATCGACCCGGCGACGACGTGGATCGACGTGACCGTGACCTTCGAGCGGGACGCCGTCGTGCACCCGGGTACGCAGCTGCACGGCTCGACGCATCTCGGTGAGGGCGCGGAGGTCGGGCCCAACTGCCGGCTGACCGACACCCGGGTGGGTGCGGGTGCGCGGGTGGACAACACCGTGGCCGCGGGTGCCGAGGTGGGCGCGGATGCGACGGTGGGTCCGTACGCGTATCTGCGTCCGGGGACGCGGCTGGGGGCGAAGGGCAAGATCGGGACGTACGTGGAGACGAAGAACGCGTCGATCGGTGACGGAACGAAGGTGCCTCACCTGTCGTACGTGGGTGACGCGACGATCGGTGAGCAGACGAACATCGGTGCCGCGAGCGTGTTCGTGAACTACGACGGCCAGGAGAAGCACCACACGACCATCGGTTCGCACTGCCGGACGGGCTCGGACAACATGTTTGTGGCGCCTGTCACGGTGGGGGACGGTGCGTACACCGCCGCCGGGTCCGTGATCACGAAGGATGTGCCGGCGGGTTCGCTGGCCGTGGCCCGTGGTCAGCAGCGGAATATCGAGGGTTGGGTGGCTCGCAAGCGTCCGGGGAGCGCGGCTGCGAAGGCGGCCGAGGCGGCTTCCCGGGGGTCGGCCGACGAGGGCTGACCGGAAACCGATGCCTCAAACACGGCGTACGGTGATAAGTGCACACCCGCACCCCCACCAGCTGAGACGGCCTCCGGCAAGCCGGCTGCGAGGTTTCTCGACCCCTAGCTGCGACACCTCTGAGGAGACAGTGCTGTGACCGGGATCAAGACGACCGGCGAGAAGAAGTTGATGTTCTTCTCCGGCCGCGCCCACCCCGAGCTTGCCGAGGAGGTCGCCCAGCAGTTGGGTGTCGGGGTTGTCCCGACGAAGGCCTTCGACTTCGCGAACGGTGAGATCTATGTGCGTTATCAGGAGTCGGCGCGTGGCGCGGACTGTTTCCTGATCCAGAGCCACACGGCTCCGATCAACAAGTGGATCATGGAGCAGTTGATCATGATCGACGCGCTGAAGCGTGCGTCGGCCCGCTCCATCACGGTCATCGTGCCGTTCTACGGTTACGCGCGGCAGGACAAGAAGCACCGTGGACGTGAACCGATTTCGGCGCGTCTGATCGCGGACATGATGAAGACCGCGGGTGCGGACCGGCTCCTGACCGTGGATCTGCACACGGACCAGATCCAGGGCTTCTTCGACGGTCCGGTGGACCACCTGTTCGCGCTGCCGCTGCTGGCGGACTACGTGGGCCGGAAGGTGGACCGGGAGAAGCTGACGGTCGTGTCGCCGGACGCCGGCCGGGTGCGGGTGGCGGACCGCTGGTGCGACCGGCTGGGTGCGCCGCTGGCGATCGTGCACAAGCGGCGTGACAAGGACGTCGCGAACCAGGTCACCGTCCACGAGGTCGTGGGTGAGGTGAAGGGTCGCGTGTGTGTCCTGGTGGACGACATGATCGACACCGGTGGGACGATCTGTGCCGCCGCGGACGCGCTGTTCGCGCACGGTGCGGAGGACGTGATCGTGACGGCGACGCACGGTGTGCTGTCGGGTCCGGCCGCGGACCGGCTGAAGAACTCGCGGGTGAGCGAGTTCGTGTTCACGGACACGCTGCCGACGCCGGGTGAGCTGAGCCGGGACCTGGAGAAGATCTCGGTGCTGTCGATCGCTCCGACGATCGCGAGTGCGGTGCGTGAGGTGTTCGAGGACGGTTCGGTGACGAGCCTGTTCGACGAGCAGTAGGAGCTCCCTGGTCGGGCTCCCGTAGATCGTTTTGGGTGCGGCCTCCCTCGCCGAGTAGACTGCTGAAGTTGCTCGGCGAGGGAGGCCGTTCCCGTTTGGGGATGCGGTGGTCCGTTATCGACGCGCTCTTCGTAGCAGGCCGTTCGTGGCCGGGTGACCACGTCCGTTTCTGACTTCGAGGAGTGACTATGTCCGAGGTGAAGATCTCCGCCGCGACGCGCACCGAGTTCGGCAAGGGTGCCGCGCGCCGTATCCGTCGTGAAGACAACGTTCCGGGTGTCCTGTACGGGCACGGTTCGGACCCGCTGCACCTGACCCTGCCGGGTCACGACCTGCTGATGGCGCTGCGTACGCCGAACGTGCTGATCGCGCTGGACATCGACGGCAAGACGAACGAGCTGGCGATTCCGAAGTCGGTGCAGCGTGACCCGCTGAAGGGCTTCCTGGAGCACGTGGACCTGCTGCTGGTCAAGCGCGGCGAGCAGGTCACGGTCGAGGTTCCGGTGCACACCGAGGGCGAGCTGGCCCCGGGTGGCTTCCTGCTGGAGCACGTGCTGAACGCGCTGCCGGTCGAGGCCGAGGCGACCCACATCCCGGAGTCGGTCACCGTGTCCGTCGAGGGTCTGGCCGCGGGTGACTCGATCCTGGCCAAGGACATCGAGCTGCCGAAGGGCACGACGCTGAACGTCGAGGAGGACGCTGTCGTCCTTCAGGTCCTGGCCGCGCAGGCCGAGGAGGCCCCGGAGGGCGAGGAGACCGTCGAGGAAGAGGCCGCCGAGGCCTGATCCTCTTCGTCGTCGTTTCGTCGGCCGCTGTTCCCGTGCGGGGCAGCGGCCGACGCGTATGAAGGAGACATGGACGTGACGACCGATGCGGCCGCTCCCTGGCTGATCGTGGGGCTGGGCAATCCGGGGCCGGAGTACGCCGGGAACCGGCACAACGTGGGTTTCATGGTGGCGGATCTGCTGGCGGACCGGGTCGGGGGGAGGTTCAAGCGTGCCGGGCGGGCGCAGGCGCAGGTCGTGGAGGGTCGGATCGGGCCTCCAGGGCCGTTGAACCGGCGGGTGGTGCTGGCGAAGCCGATGTCGTACATGAACCTGTCGGGTGGCCCGGTGAATGCGCTGCGGGATTTCTACAAGGTGCCGGTGGGCCATGTGGTGGCGGTGCATGACGAGTTGGACATCGACTACGGGGTGCTGCGGCTGAAGCTGGGTGGCGGGGACAACGGTCACAACGGGCTGAAGTCGATGACGAAGGCGTTCGGTGCGGAGTATCACCGGGTGCGGTTCGGGATCGGGCGGCCGCCGGGGCGGATGCCGGTGGCGGATTTCGTGCTGAAGGATTTCTCGTCGGCGGAGCGCAAGGAGCTGGACTACTTCGTGGACCGGGCGGCGGATGCGGTGGAGGCTCTGGTGATCGAGGGGCTGGAGCGGGCGCAAAGCACGTACAACTCCTGACTTGTCACCCGCGAGGTTGACGGGCCGTTCAGGCATGGCCAATGATCCCGGCCATGCCTGCCATTGCCACCTCTTCGTCCCAGGGTTCGGCCGCCGTGCTGCGGTTCGGGAGGTTCGCGGCGATGGGTGCGGTCGCGGTGCTGATCCTGATCGCGGGTGTGTGGGCCTCGTGGGGTACAGCGCAGCATGTGATGCTGACGAAGGGCCGGGAGCGGGGCACGGTCGAGGTGTCGCGGTGCGGGGCGGACACGTGCTGGGGCCGGTACACGCCGTTGTCGGAGGGTTCGCAGCCGCGGGCGCGGGTGGTGCTGGAGAAGTCGGTGGCGGTGGAGCGGGGCCGGACGTACACGGTGGTCCTGAAGTCCGGTCGTGATGACGCGGTGCGTTCGGGTCCGGCGGGTGTGCTGTACGCGTGGATTCCGCTGGGTGGTGCGTTGTTGCTGGCGTCGGTGGTGGTGGCGGGTGGTCTGCTGCGGACGCGGGCGGCGTGGGTGATGGCGTTGTCGGGGGTGGCGTTGCTGACGGCGGCGTTCGTGACCGTCTGAGGGGTTCTGGCGTTCTCCACATCTGTGGAGGAACGGAGCGTTGTCTGTTCGTGATTGACGGGCGTTCGGGCGAGGCTGGAAGCTGAGCCGCCCCCTCCACATCTTCCCGGTCACTTCTCGAAGATGGACGACCTCCATGCGAACCCTCTCTCGCTTCGGCGCTTGTCTGCGCCTCCGCTTCGGCGGTCCTTCTGCTCGCTCCGGCCGCTCATGCCACGCCTCCCGGTGACAACGGCACGGTGAAGATCCATGACGCCTCGACGGGTGAGGAGCTGCGCCGCAACGAGCCGCACGTGTGCGCGTTCTATCTGGATGCCTTCGGTTTCGACGGCGGTCAGCGGGTCGACTGGCGCATCGACGCGATCCCCCCGAGTGAGAACAAGGGGGCGACGGTGGAGTCCGGTGCGCTGACGCTGGACGCTCAGGGCCATGGGCGCAGCGAGGACCTGTCGCTGCCCGACGGGCACTACAAGCTGTTCTGGAACTTCGAGGGGGATAAGGGGTCCGCCAAGCACAAGGTGTTCTGGACGGACTGTGAGGACGAGCAGGAGCCGGGTGGTGCGACGCCGTCCGCGTCGGCTTCGCCGTCGTCCTCGCCGGGGGCGTCCGAGGCGCCGTCGGGTGAGCCGAGTGGGTCTGCGTCGGCGAGTTCGTCGGCCGGTGGGGCTGTGCCGGCGTCGTCGCCGTCTCCGCAGGGTGGTGCGGAGGGTGATCTCGCCGAGACGGGTAACGGTGCCCCGGTGGGTGTGCTGTCGGGTGTGGCTGCGGCGCTGGTGGCGGCGGGCGGTTATCTGGTGCTGCGGCGTCGGCGGGCGGTCCGCGGCTGACGTGGGACATGACGGTGCCCCCGAGCCTGTACGGGCTCGGGGGCACGGTCGTGTCCGGGGTGGGTCAGCCGGTGTTGCGCAGGCCGGCTGCCACGCCGTTGACGGTGAGGAGGAGGGCGCGGGCGAGGAGCGGGTCGGGCTGCTCGCCGGCTTCGGCGGCGTCGCGCTGCCGCTTGAGCAGGGCGACCTGGAGGTAGGAGATGGGGTCGAGGTACGCGTCGCGGATGGCGAAGGTCTGCTTCAGGACGGGCGCGGCGTCGAGGAGTTCCTCTTCGCCGGTGACGCGCAGCACCTCACGCACGGTGAGTTCGTGTTCGGCCTTGATGGTGTCGAAGACGTGCTTGAGCTCGTCGGGGACGAGGCTGTCCACGTAGTGCTGGGCGATCCGCAGGTCGGTCTTGGCCAGGGTCATCTCGACGTTGGAGATGAAGTTGCGGAAGAAGTGCCACTGTCCGTACATCTCGTCGAGGACGGTGTCGAGGCCGGCTTCGCGCAGGGCCTTGAGGCCGGAGCCGACGCCGAACCAGCCGGGGACGATCTGCCGGGACTGGGTCCAGCCGAACACCCAGGGGATGGCGCGCAGGCCGTCGAGCGAGACGCCGGAGCCGGGGCGGCGGGAGGGCCGGGAGCCCAGGTGCAGGTCGGCGAGCTGGTCGACCGGTGTCGAGGCGAGGAAGTACGTCGGCAGGTCGGGGTCCTCGACGAGGCGGCGGTAGGCGGCGTGGGCGGCGTCGGAGACGACGTCCATCGCGGCGTCCCAGCGGGCGAGGGCCTCGTCGGACTGGCGGGGCGCGGTGTGCAGGGCGGACGCCTGGAGGGTGGCGGCGACGGTCAGCTCCAGGTTTTCCCGGGCCAGGGACGGGATGAGGTACTTGTCGGAGATGACCTCGCCCTGCTCGGTGACCTTGATCTCGCCTTCGAGGGTGCCCCAGGGCTGGGCGAGGATCGCGTCGTGGGTGGGGCCGCCGCCGCGGCCGACGGTGCCGCCGCGGCCGTGGAAGAGGCGCAGGCGTACGCCGTAGCGGTGGGCGACGTCGCGCAGGCGGCGCTGGGCGCGGTGGATCTCCCACTGGCTGGTGGTGATGCCGCCGAACTTGGAGGAGTCGGAGTAGCCGAGCATGACTTCCTGGACGTCGCCCCGGAGCGCGACGAGGCGCCGGTAGGACGGGTCGGAGAGCATGTCCTCGAGGATGGTGTCGGCGGCCTTGAGCTCGTCGGTGGTCTCGAGGAGCGGCACGATGCCGATCTTGGCCCAGCCGGCGTGCAGGTCGATGAGACCGGCTTCGCGGGCGAGGACGGCGGCGGCGAAGACGTCGTCGGCGCCCTGGCACATGGAGATGATGTAGGACTCGATGACCTCGGGTCCGAAGACCTCCAGGGCGCGCTTGACGGTGCCGAAGACGCCGAGCGTCTTCTCGCCGGGCGCGTCGACGGGGGCGGGGGTGGGCGCGAGCGGCCTGCGGGACCTGAGCTCCTTGGCGAGGAGCTTGGTGCGGTAGTCGCGGGGCATGTCGGCGTAGCGCCAGGATTCCTCGCCGAGCCTGTCGAAGAGCTGGCCGAGGGCGTGGTGGTGGGCGTCGGCGTGTTCGCGGACGTCCATGGTGGCGAGCTGGAGGCCGAAGGCGGCGAGGGTGCGGATGGTGCGGGCGAGGCGGCCGTCGGCGAAGAGTCCGCCGCGGTGTTCGCGCAGGGAGCGCTGGATGATCCGCAGGTCGTCGAGGAGTTCGCTGGTGCCGAGGTAGTCGCGGCCGTCGCGGTGGGCGGTGCCCTTGGCGAGGCGCTTCTTGGTGTTCTCCAGCTTCTGCCGGATGCAGGTGGCCTTGAGCCGGTAGGGCTCTTCGGCGTTGAGGCGCTTGTAGCGGGGGCTGATCTCGGGGAGGTTCTCCAGGTCGGTCTGGAGGGAGGTCAGCAGTTCCTCGGTGGCGCCGGCGTAGCGGATGGAGTTGGAGAGGAAGCCGCGGAGTTCGTCGATGGTCTCCAGGGCGTCGTTGATGCCGTGTTCGTGCTGGAGGATCAGGACGTCCCAGGTGACCTGGGGGGTGACGTTGGGGTTGCCGTCGCGGTCGCCGCCGATCCAGGTGCCGAAGGTGAGGGGGCGGGTGTCGTCGGGGAGCTTGACCCCGGCCCGCTCCAGTTCGGCGGTGAGGTCCTCCAGGACGTCGCCGACGGCGCCCGCGTGCAGCTCGTCGAGGTAGTAGATGGCGTTGCGGGCCTCGTCGGCGGGCTCGGGGCGCACGACACGTAGCTCGTCGGTCTGCCAGACGAGGTCGATGTTCTCGGCCAGGCGGGTGTCCAGGCGGCGCCGGTCGGATTCGATGACCGGGGTCTCCAGGAGCGCGGCGATGCGCCGGAGCTTGTTGAGGACCGAGCGGCGTGCGGCCTCGGTGGGGTGGGCCGTGAAGACGGGGCGGACGTTGAGGTTGCTGACCGTCTCGCGCAGGTGCTCGGGGTCGGCGTCCTTGAGCCGGTCGGCGGTACGGGCGAGGAGTCCGCCTTCGGCGGCGCGGCGGGCGCGCAGCTCGCGGCCGCGGTGGACCTGTTCGGTGACGTTGGCCAGGTGGAAGTAGGTGGAGAAGGCGCGGACCAGCTTGGCCGCGGTGTCGAGTTCGGTGCCGCGCAGCAGCTCGGCGGCGGCCTCGCCGTCCTCGCGGGTGAGGCGGCGGACCTTCTCGACGAGTTCCAGCAGCTCGGGGCCCTCTTGGCGGACGAGGGTCTCGCCGAGCAGGTCGCCCAGCCGGCGGATGTCGGCTCGCAGTTCGCTGCTCGTCGTCGTGGTCTGGTCGTCGGCACTGCTCACAGGTGCGGCTCCTTGCAGTGTTGAAGCTCGTCTGGGAGGGGAACCCGGACGGCGTCTCGCGCGGCGGGGCGCCGCATACGGTCCGGACATCCGGGAAGAAATCAGAGCGGACCGCGCTGTCCGACCGACTCCAGGATAGGTGTCGGCCGGGACGCGCAGGCTCGCGGGCTCTTGCCGCCGGGCGACGCACTGCCATACTTACGATGCCGTAGGTTACGGAACCGTAGGAAGCACGTCACGGTTCGCGTGCCCCGGCCACTCCTTCACCGTTCACATACCCCCCAGGGGACGCGTATGACCAGTAGTTCCGATGTGATCGAGGACGCCCCGAAGGCGCCCGGTCAGGCCACCGATGCCGCTTCCGCCACGCTGGGCGGCGAGAAGAAGCGGTCCATCGAGCAGATCGCCCTGCTCCTCTTCATCACCGTCCCGTTCGTCGCGCTGCTGGCGGCCGTGCCGCTGGCGTGGGGGTGGGGGGTGAGCTGGCTGGACCTCGGTCTGCTGGTGTTCTTCTACTACCTGGGGTGCCACGGCATCACGATCGGCTTCCACCGTCACTTCACGCACGGTTCCTTCAAGGCGAAGCGGCCGTTGAAGATCGCCCTGGCGATCGCGGGGTCGATGGCGGTGGAGGGTCCGCTGGTGCGCTGGGTGGCGGACCACCGCAGGCACCACAAGTTCTCCGACGCGGAGGGTGACCCGCATTCGCCGTGGCGGTTCGGGGAGACGCTTCCGGCCCTGATGAAGGGCCTGTGGTGGGCACACATCGGATGGATGTTCGACGAGGAGCAGACGTCGCAGGAGAAGTACGCCCCGGACCTGATCAAGGACAAGACGCTGCGCGCCATCTCCCGCCAGTTCGTCCTGTGGACGGTGCTGTCGCTGGCGCTGCCGGCGCTGATCGGCGGTCTGGTCACGATGTCCTGGTGGGGCGCGTTCACCGGCTTCTTCTGGGGTTCGCTGGTGCGGGTCGCCCTGCTGCACCACGTGACCTGGTCGATCAACTCGATCTGCCACGCGGTCGGCAAGCGCCCCTTCAAGTCGCGTGACCGCTCGGGCAACGTGTGGTGGCTGGCGGTGCTGTCGTGCGGTGAGTCCTGGCACAACCTGCACCACGCCGACCCGACGTCGGCCCGGCACGGTGTGATGCGCGGGCAGCTGGATTCGTCCGCCCGGCTGATCCGGTGGTTCGAGATGGCGGGCTGGGCGTACGACGTGCGGTGGCCGTCACGCTCCCGTATCGATTCGCGCCGTAACACCGGGGAAGGCTCCTCCCCGCGCGGGAAGGAGCCCGTCGAGGCGGCATGATGGTCGCTGTGGCGACCGACTCGAGCAACACCCCCAGCAATGACAAGCCGCGGCGAGCGCGTCGCACCCGGATGACCGGTGCCGAGCGCCGTCAGCAGTTGCTGGAGATCGGTCGCACGCTCTTCGCGGCGAAGGGCTTCGAGGGCACGTCGGTGGAGGAGATCGCGGCGAAGGCCGGGGTGTCCAAGCCGGTGGTGTACGAGCACTTCGGCGGCAAGGAAGGGCTGTACGCGGTCGTGGTGGACCGTGAGATGCGGCGCCTGCTGGACATGGTGACCAGCTCCCTCACGGCCGGTCACCCGCGCGAACTGTGCGAACAGGCGGCGTTCGCGCTGCTGGACTACATCGAGGAGTACACGGACGGTTTCCGCATCCTGGTCCGTGACTCCCCCATCCCCCAGTCGACGGGCTCCTTCGCCTCGCTGATCTCGGACATCGCCACCCAGGTGGAGGACATCCTGGGCCGCGAGTTCAAGAGCCGCGGCTTCGACCCGAAGCTGGCCCCGCTGTACGCGCAGGCACTGGTCGGCATGGTCGCCCTGACCGGCCAGTGGTGGCTGGACGTCCGCAGGCCGAAGAAGGCCGAGGTCGCCGCGCACCTGGTGAACCTCGCGTGGCACGGCCTGGACGGGATAGAGGCCAAGCCGCACCTGATAGGGCGCCGCAAGGCCTGACCGGGTCGGTTCTGGAGGGGGTCGGGGAACTCCAGGCGGCCGATCCGCAGATGCAGCCGCACCGCCCCGGCCCGGAACCAGCACCCGCCCCGCCGGGCGAGCTCGGGCGGTTTCGGCACCTCGGTCGTGCCGAGGACGTCGACGCAGGAAGCCCGCAGCCGCTCCTCGCTGCCGGGCGGGGCGGCGAGCCGGGCGTGGTCGAGGGCGGTGGTCATCGGCCCTCCTTCCGGGCGACGGCGAACACCCGGCGGAACGGGAACGGCGTGCCGTGCGGGCCGGCCGGATACGCCTCGCGCAGCGCCGCCCGGTACTCGGCGACGAAGGCCTCCCGCGCCTCGGGGTCGTCGGCGAGCGCGGTCAGCACGGGCCGCAGGCCGGTCCCCTTCACCCAGTCGAGCACCGGGTCCTCGCCCTGGAGCAGGTGGATGTACGTCGTCTCCCACGCGTCGGCCGCGCAGCCGAGGGACGTCAGCCGTGCCAGGTAGGCCGCGGGGGTGTGGACGGCGTCGGTGTGGCGCAGGGTGTCGGCGAGCCGGCCGCGCCAGCGCGCCGAACCGGCGAGTTCGCGCATGAGCCGGTGGCTGGGGGCGTCGAAGTTGCCCGGCACCTGGAAGGCGAGGCTGCCGCCGGGTTTCAGTCCCGCCACCCAGTCGGCGAAGCGCTCCGCGTGGCCGGGCACCCACTGGAGCGTGGCGTTGCTGATGATCAGGTCGTGGGGCTCGTCCGGCGTCCACGTCCGCACGTCGGCGTGGCCGAAGTCGAGACGCCCGCCGCCCGGGGTCGGCCCCTCGTGGTCGACGTGGGCCTTGTCGAGCATCTCGGGCGAGTTGTCGTAGCCGGTGATCCGGGCGGTGGGCCAGCGGGCGGCGAGCAGCGTGGTGACGTTGCCGGGCCCGCAGCCGAGGTCGGCGATGCGGGGGTGGCCTGCGGGGGGCTGGGCG
>NZ_JAIGQA010000196.1:0-14201 GCF_019733245.1 Streptomyces sp. WAC04114 | reverse complement strand
GGGCGGCGGCATCTCGGCCGCCACGGCCGGATTGCCCGGCATGGTCGGGTTGCCCGGCATGGTCGGGTTGCTCGGCATCGTCGGGTTGCCCGGCACCGTCGGCTGCCCCGGTATCGCCACGCCCTGTACCGGAGTCGCCGCGGGCGCGGATGTCGCCGCGGTCGCCGGGTGCTGAACAGGCGGGGCCGGTGCCCAGGGGCCGGGTTCGCCGTAGGGCGGGGTGCTGTACGGGTCGGGGTCGTGCAGCGGTTTGGGAGCTCCCTCGGCCGACGCGGAGGGTGCGGCTGACGGCGCGGCGGAGGCGACCGGGACGTCCTGTTCGGCCTCCCGGGCGGCGGGGACCGGGGCGACGGCCTCCGCAGGCGCCTCGCCGGGGGCGGTCGAGGCGGCGGCAGGCACCGCCTCGGGACGCCTCAGCTCGTAGTCGCCGTCCTCGTCGGCCCGAGCCTCGGGACGGGCCAGCTCGAAGTCGCCATCACCGTCGGTCGGGTGCGCAGAGGCCGGCGTCGGCTCCTGCTCCCCGCCCCTACCGTCCGGGTCCCCCGAAAGGTCCTGCGGCCGTGGACGGCTCCACCACTTCGCCTTCGTGGGCTTCCCCTCGTTCATGCTCTCCCCACAGCCGCGGCACGGCTCGTCGCGGTGGCCGCAGTTCGTCGAATCGGCGCCCGGCCACACACCTCGGCGGCGGGCGACAACCCCCGGATTCAATCAGGTTCGCGGGCCGCTGCGCAGAGGCCGGTCAGTGAGCCGTGCGCGAGGAGGCGGAGGAAGAGGGGGACGAGGTCGGATCGAGCGGGGGCACGGCGAACAGGGGGGCCGCCATCTCGGGGACCGACGACCACGAGGTCAGGGCGGCCGGGGTGGCCGCTTCGAGCGGTCGTATCAGCGGGGACATGACCGCGGCACCGGCCATCACCGGGGCGGTCAGCGCGTGCAGCGCCTGGTGCCGGGTGGTGGACGGCACCCCGGGCAGAAGCGGGGCCGACACCTCGGTCGGGGCGACCGGGGCGTGGCCGAGCATGTTCTGGCCGTGCACCTGCCCGAGCAGCGGCGCCGTGCGGCGGCGCTGGGACTCGGGCGGGGTCGCGGCGCCGGTGCCCGGCGTGCGCATCGGTGTCACGTTGCTCCCCGAACCCTGACCGCCGCGGGCCTCCGTGTCGGTCGGGGCGATGGTGGTGACGCCGCCCAGCGCGATCGCGGCGAGGGAGACGGCACCGGCGGCGGCGAACGCGAACCGCAGCCGCGAGGAGGACCGGTCGCCGTCGGGCCGGCCCACGTCGTGGATGCGGAAACCCCTCCCCGAGGGGAGGTCGCGGTGGCCGCCGGGGGGCAGATCGCCGGAGTCGGAGGACAGGCTCCGGTCTCCCGGGGAGGCGGGCAGCACGGGCAGGTGCGGCCGGGACGGGGCGTACCCGAAGTCGAACCGCTCACCGCGCTTCACTCCGAAGGCGCCGGACGATCCGAACCGTCCGGACAGGCCGCCGGGCAGCCCTCCTCCGCCCGGCGGTGTGGCATCACCGTCCGGGCCGCCGCCCGCGGGTAGTCCCTGCAGGCGGGCCAGGAAACTCTCGGACGGGGGCGGCGGGGCCGCCTCAGCGAAGACGTTCTTCAGCCGGCGCTGTGCGTCCACTTCCGCCTTGCACTTCGGGCAGGTGGCCACGTGCGCCAGTACGCGCTCACGCGCGTCATGACCGAGCTCTCCGTCCACCAGGGCGGAGAGTCGGTCTCCCAGATGCTGCTCTGCGAGGTGACCCTCGGAGGCCTTCGGCCGAGATCCGCTCACGCGCTCGCGCCCCCTCCTCCCAGGGCCGGAACACGGGGCACGAAGGAGCGCCGCTCGGCACGCGCCTGCGGGGAGCGGTGCGCGAGGGCCTTGCGCAGCTGCGAGCGCCCACGGTGGATCCGCGAGCGGACCGTGCCGAGCTTGACGCCGAGGGTCGCGGCGATCTCCTCGTACGACAGCCCTTCGATGTCGCACAGGACGACCGCCGCG
Source organism: Streptomyces sp. WAC04114 (assembly GCF_019733245.1). Classification (NCBI taxonomy): domain Bacteria; kingdom Bacillati; phylum Actinomycetota; class Actinomycetes; order Kitasatosporales; family Streptomycetaceae; genus Streptomyces; species Streptomyces sp. WAC04114. The sequence continues at coordinate 12,208 of NZ_JAIGQA010000196.1, read as the reverse complement.
CGGAACTCGGGGGCGAGGGTGTCGAGGGCCTGCTGGACGTCCGCGTCGAAGTGCGCGTCGTTGAAGACCTGCTGCGGCGTGGGCTCCTTGCTGGGCAGCCGCTCGGCGGCGTCCTCGCCGAGCGCGTCGAAGCGGATGCGCTGCTTGCGGCGGACCATGTCCAGGAACAGGTTCGTGGTGATGCGGTGCAGCCAGCCCTCGAAGGTGCCGGGCGTGTAGGTCGACAGGGATCGAAAGACGCGGACGAAGACCTCCTGCGTGAGGTCCTCCGCGTCGTGCTGGTTGCCGGTCAGACGGTAGGCGAGCCGGTAGACCCGGCCGCTGTGCGTGCTGACGATCTCCTCCCAGGTGGGCGGAGTCCACGCCTGCCCGTCCGCGTCGGTGGAGAAGGTCGCGGTCTGGGCGAAGTCAGCGGCGTGACTGTGGTCAGCAGCGGTGTCGTTCACGGATGTCGGCCTGCCCGCCGATCCGAGGAAGCGCCGGAGCACTCCTCCGCGATCCACAGGCGCAGCCGCACCTCCCCTGTCAGCTCTGGTGGTGTCCAGTGGAGCCCCTACCATAGCCACCTCGCCCGTTAGGACCGGATAAGCGGTTTTACGAGAATTTGATGTGGGTGGATACCCCTCGTACTGCTGCGTTGGCACTTGCTCGCCGATCTGATCCACCGCCCACCCCCCGTCCCGACCCGCGCCACTTGCTCATCCCTTTAAACGACCGGTCCCATCTGCGGGTTCCCGTGCCCAACGGATACAGTCACGCCCAGGCATTCACGGGGACAGGAGAGGGTCATTACCGGCAACCGGCAGACGAGCTGGGCGTTCGCCGACGCCTATGTCGCCGAGGACGAAGCGCTGCACTGGGCCCGGGACCGCGCCCGTGAGGCAGGGCTGCGCTCGGTGACGCCCGGCACGGGCGCCGCGCTGCGGTTGCTGGCCGCGTCGGTCGACGCGAAGGCCGTCGCGGAGATCGGGACCGGCTGCGGCGTCTCCGGGATCCACCTCCTGCACGGTATGCGGCCCGACGGCGTCCTGACGACCGTGGACCCCGAGCCCGAGCACCAGCAGTTCGCCCGGCAGGCCTTCCGCGCCTCCGGCTTCGCCAGCAACCGGGCCCGCTTCATCCCGGGCCGCGCCCTGGACGTGCTGCCGCGCCTCGCGGACGCCGGCTACGACCTGGTCTTCTGCGACGGTGACCGCCTGGAGGTCATGGACTACCTCGCTGAATCGTTGCGTCTGCTGCGCACCGGCGGACTGGTCGTCTTCGAGGGCGCCTTCGCCAACGGCCGGACGGTCGACTCCGGACCGCAGCCCACCGAGGTGCTGCGCCTGCGGGAGCTGCTGCGCGCGGTGCGCGAGAGCCAGGAGCTGGTGCCGTCCCTGCTGCCGGTGGGCGACGGGCTGCTGTGCGCGGTCAAACGCTGACCGGATCGCACGTCGGCCGGATCACACGTTATCCGGGCGGGAGCCGGGTCAGGCGAGGGTCGTCGGTGGGGAAAACAGCCGCCCCGGCACCACATGTGATGCCGGGGCAACTGAAAGGGTATGGTCGCTTGCGCGTCAGCCGACGACCTTCTTGAGGGCGTCGCCGAGCGCGTCGGCCTCGTCCGGAGTCAGCTCGACGACGAGCCGACCGCCGCCTTCGAGCGGAACGCGCATGACGATGCCCCGCCCCTCCTTGGTCACCTCGAGCGGGCCATCACCCGTTCGCGGCTTCATGGCCGCCATGCTCGTTCCCCTTCCTGAAACCCAGCTCATCGTCAAAGCCGACGGCCCCTGAGAAGGGCACACGTGCGGTCCTTGTGGCAGGACACGCGACACCGGCATCGAACACATTGCTTCCAAGCCATTATCCCGCATCTCAGGACCCGATGACCAACATCAGTAGGCATCGCTTGGGCAACGCACGCGAGCAAAACCACTCAATTCGGCGATGAGACTGCGATACTCCGCCACCGCACACACGTCCGCCGAGCGAATCCGGGCGAGAATTCTTTGACGCAGGTCACACCTCCGGTCCGGTTCCCCGTCGGTGATCTCCGTCATGCTGTCCTGCAGACCCGGGGCGTACCGGCCGGTACGCCCCCGATCCGCGACTCGGAGGGGATACGCCATGACCGACACCGTGCTCTACGAGGTGAGCGACGGACTCGCGACGATCACGCTGAACCGCCCGGAGGCGATGAACGCGCTGAACGTGGAGGCCAAGGTCGCCCTGCGGGAGGCGGTCCGGTCCGCGGCTCAGGACCCGGCCGTGCGCGCGGTGCTGCTGACCGCCGCGGGTGACCGGGCGTTCTGCGTCGGGCAGGACCTCAAGGAGCACATCGGCCTGCTGGCGGCGGACCGGGAGTCCGGGTCGGGGCAGACCATGAGCACGGTGCGGGAGCACTACAACCCGATCGTGCGGGCGCTGGCCGGGGCGGCGAAGCCGGTCGTCGCGGCGGTGAACGGGGTGGCGGCCGGGGCGGGCTTCGGCTTCGCGCTCGTTGCGGACTACCGGATCGTGGCGGAGACGGCGTCGTTCAACACCTCGTTCGCCGGTGTCGCCCTGACCGCGGACTCGGGGATCTCCTGGACCCTGCCGAGGGTCGTCGGCCCGGGGCGCGCCACCGACCTGCTGCTCTTCCCGCGGAGCATCAGCGCGCAGGAGGCGTACGAGCTGGGCGTCGCGAACCGGCTGGTGCCCGCAGGTGAGCTGCGGGCGGAGGCCGAGAAGGTGGCGCGGGCGCTGGCCGAGGGGCCGACGGTGGCCCTGGCCGCGCTGAAGGAGTCGGTGGCGTACGGGCTCACGCACTCCTTGGAGGAGACCCTGGAGAAGGAGGACGAGCTCCAGACCCGGGCGGGCTCCTCCGAGGACCACGCGATCGCGGTCCAGGCCTTCGTCAACAAGGAGAAGCCGAAGTACCTGGGCCGCTGAGCTCGGGGCTCCAGCGCCGTCGGGGAGCTGCGGGACCTGTGCCGCCGGTCGCCGCCCACGCGGCAGAGCCACTGATCGACACGGGCCCGCGCCCCTTACGGGGTGCTTCTGGCCACACAGGTCTCCAGGTGATCGTCGACCAGGCCGCACGCCTGCATCAGCGCGTACGCCGTCGTCGGCCCGACGAACCGCAGGCCCCGCTTCTTCAGCGCCTTGGACAGGGCTGTCGACTCGGGGGTGACCGGCGGGACGTCGGAGAGCGTCTTCGGCACCGGGCGGCCGGACGGGTCGGGGGCGTGGGACCAGATCAGCTCGTCCAGTTCGCCCGGGGCCCACTCGGTCAGCGCACGCGCGTTGGCGAGGGTCGCGTCGATCTTGGCGCGGTTGCGGATGATGCCGGCGTCGGCCAGCAGGCGCTCGCGGTCCTCGTCGGTGAAGGCGGCCACCGAGGCGATCTTGAAGTCGGCGAAGGCGGCGCGGAAGCCCGGGCGGCGGCGCAGGATCGTGATCCAGGACAGGCCGGACTGGAAGGCCTCCAGGCTGAGCCGCTCGAACAGGGCGTCGTCGCCGTGGACCGGGCGGCCCCACTCCTCGTCGTGGTACGCCACGTACTCCGGGGCGGACAGAGCCCAGGGGCAGCGCAGCGCGCCGTCCGGGCCGGCCAGGGCGGTGCCGTCGCTCACGGCCGGTCCTCCGGCCGCTTGTCCATGGACACGTGGTGCTCCCCGGAGCCGGGCACCGGCCCGTGGGCGGCGGCCGACCGGGCACCGGCCAGGGCCGACTCCAGGTCGGCGATGCGGGCGTCGCGCTCGGCGAGCTCCGCGCCCAGGCGGCCGAGGGCGTCGTCCACGTCCGCCATGCGGTAGCCGCGGGCGGCGAGCGGGAAGCGCAGGCCCTCCACGTCCGCGCGGTCGACCGGACGGTCCGGGGGCAGCGGGTCCCGCAGCCGCTCGGGGGCCGCCTCGGGCAGCGGGCCGTTCTCGCCGCCGCCCACCACGGCGAGGGTCACCGCGCCGACCACGACGGCGAGCGCGACGACCAGGAACAGGAACATAACCATCGCGGGGCCCCCACGGTCGGATGGATCGGACTCCCCGGGAGTCCACCGAGTCGGATGTTGTCAGGCTCCGATCGTGCCATGCGAGTCCGACAGTTAGGGTCGCAGGCGGCGGAAGACGGGACGTACCAGGAAAGGTCACAGGGGATGCTCAGGCTGGGCAGGCGGCAATTCGGGACGCACGAGCCGGTGATCATGGCGATCGTGAACCGCACCCCGGACTCCTTCTACGACCAGGGTGCGACGTTCCGCGACGAGCCGGCCCTCGCGCGCGTGGAGCAGGCCGTGGCCGAGGGCGCCGAGATCATCGACATCGGCGGGGTCAAGGCCGGGCCGGGCGAGGAGGTCACGGCCGAGGAGGAGGCCCGGCGGACGGTCGGGTTCGTCGCGGAGGTGCGGCGGCGTTTCCCGGACGTGATCATCAGCGTGGACACCTGGCGGGCCGAGGTCGGCGAGGCCGTGTGCGAGGCCGGGGCCGATCTGCTGAACGACGCGTGGGGCGGTGTCGATCCCGGGCTGGCCGAGGTCGCCGCACGCTACGGAGTGGGGCTGGTGTGCACCCACGCCGGCGGGGCGGAGCCGCGGACGCGGCCGCACCGGATCGAGTACGACGACGTCATGGCGGACATCCTGGACGTGACCGCCGGGCTGGCCGAGCGGGCGCTCGCGCTGGGCGTGCCACGGGAGTCGATCATGATCGACCCGGGCCATGACTTCGGGAAGAACACGCGGCACAGCCTGGAGGCGACGCGGCGGCTGGACGAGATGGTCGCCACGGGCTGGCCGGTGCTGGTGTCGCTGTCCAACAAGGACTTCGTCGGGGAGACGCTGGACCGGCCCGTGAAGGAACGGGTCGTGGGGACGCTGGCGACGACGGCGGTGTCCGCGTGGCTGGGGGCGCAGGTGTACCGGGTGCACGAGGTCGCCGAGACGCGGCAGGTGCTGGACATGGTCTCGGCGATCGCGGGGCATCGGGCCCCTGCCGTTGCCCGGCGCGGGTTGGCCTGACCGAGGTGCCAGGGGGGCTCCGCCCCCTGGACCCCCGGCCTATGCCCTCGCGCCGCCCGAAACGGCCGCACCAAAGGCCGAGCTCGCAAAGCCCCTCAGCGCCCCGCCTCCTTCGACACCAGCGCCACCGCCTCGTCCACGTCGTCCGTCACGTGGAACAGCAGCAGGTCCTTCTCCGCCGCCTTGCCCTGGGCGATCACCGTGTCGCGGAGCCAGTCGACCAGGCCGCCCCAGTAGTCGCTGCCGAAGAGGACGATCGGGAAGCGCGTGACCTTCTGGGTCTGGACCAGCGTGAGGGCCTCGAAGAGCTCGTCGAGGGTGCCGAGGCCGCCGGGCAGGACGACGAAGCCCTGGGCGTACTTGACGAACATCATCTTCCGGACGAAGAAGTAGCGGAAGTTCAGGCCGATGTCGACGTACGGGTTCAGGCCCTGCTCGAAGGGCAGCTCGATGCCGAGGCCGACCGAGATGCCCTTGGCCTCGAGGGCGCCCTTGTTGGCCGCCTCCATGGCGCCCGGGCCGCCTCCGGTGATCACGGCGAAGCCCGCGTCGACCAGGCCCTGTCCCAGCCGGACTCCCGCCTCGTACTCGGGCGAGTCCGCCGGCGTCCGGGCCGAGCCGAAGACGCTGATCGCGGGCGGCAGTTCGGCGAGCGTGCCGAAGCCCTCGATGAACTCCGACTGGATGCGCAGCACCCGCCAGGGGTCGGTGTGGACCCAGTCGGAGGGGGCTCGCTCGTCCAGCAGCCGTTGGTCGGTGGTGCTGGCCTGCACCTGGCCCCGCCTCTGGAGGACCGGCCCCAGGCGCTTTTCCTCCGGCGGCTGCTTCTTCCCCTCGGGGTTGCCGGTCGCCATGTGCGCTCCCTCCGTCGTGCCTGTCTTTCCACCTCAGCGTAGATCTACGCGGGTTACGAACGAGGGACGTGAGCATGTCCGCGATGAAGCGCCGTAAACCCGTCGGCGTGCCGGTGGGGTCAGGCGGTCAGCCAGCTGCGCAGGCGTTCCTCGCCCGCGAGGATCTTGGCGATCTCCACGCGCTCGTCCCGCTTGTGCGCCAAGTGGGGGTTGCCGGGGCCGTAGTTGACCGCCGGGACGCCGAGCGCCGAGAAGCGGGAGACGTCCGTCCAGCCGTACTTCGGCATCGGGGTGCCGCCGACCGCCTCGATGAACGCCTTGGCCGCCGGGTGGGACAGACCGGGCATCGCCGCGCCGCTGTGGTCGACGACCTCGAACTCCTCCACGCCGCAGTCCGCGAAGACCTCACGGACGTGGGCGATCGCCTCCTCGGGCGTGCGGTCGGGCGCGTAGCGGAAGTTGACGGTGACGACGCACTCGTCGGGGATGACGTTGCCGGCCACTCCTCCGGCGATGCCGACCGCGTTCAGGCCCTCGCGGTACTCCAGGCCGTCGATGACCGGCCAACGGGGTTCGTAGGAGGCCAGGCGGGCGAGGATCGGGGCGGCGGCGTGGATCGCGTTGGAGCCCATCCAGCCGCGCGCCGAGTGGGCCCGCTCGCCCGTGGTCTTCAGCAGGACCCGCAGCGTGCCCTGGCAGCCGCCCTCGACCTGGCCGTCCGAGGGCTCCAGGAGCACCGCGAAGTCGCCCTCCAGCCACTCGGGGTGCGTCTCGGAGACGTGCTTGAGGCCGTTCAGCTCCGCGGCGACCTCCTCGTTGTCGTAGAAGACGAAGGTCAGGTCGCGGTTGGGGGCGGGGACCGTGGCCGCGATGCGCAGCTGGACCGCGACGCCGGACTTCATGTCGCAGGTGCCGCAGCCCCACAGGACGCCGTCCTCGTCGAGCCGGGAGGGCACGTTCTCCGCGATCGGGACGGTGTCGATGTGGCCGGCCAGGATCACCCGCTCCGAGCGGCCGAGGTTCGTGCGGGCCACGACATTGTTGCCGTACCGGTCGACCGTCAGGTGGGGCAGCGCGCGCAGTGCGGTCTCGACCGCGTCCGCGAGCGGCTTCTCGGTACCGCTCTCCGAGCGGAAGTCGACGAGTCGGGCGGTGAGCTCCGCGGCGTCCAGCGTGAGGTCAAGCGAGGTGTCGGCCATGCCGTCGACCCTAACGCGCCAGGACCGGGCGTCACTGTCCACACCCGGCTCATGCCCCTCCGTACTCTCCAGTACCTTGTACGGCGTGCCAGAGCCGTCCTCTCCCAAGCGTCGTGGCCGCCTCTTCCGATGCGGAGCCGCCTTCATGGCCCTGCTCGCGGTCGCCGGTTACCTCGTCGTGCAGTACGTCACCGGGGGCTCGGGTGGGCCCGGCTGCAAGGTGGTCTCCGGCAAGGGCGACGGAGCGTCGTACGAGTTCACACCCGAGCAGGGGGTGAACGCGGCGACGATCACCGCCGTGGGGACCGCGCGCGGGCTGCCCGAGCGGGCCGTGACCATCGCGCTGGCGACCGCGCTCCAGGAATCCGCCCTGCGCAACATCAGGCACGGCGACCGGGACTCCCTCGGCCTGTTCCAGCAGCGGCCCTCGCAGGGCTGGGGCACGCCGAAGGAGATCATGGACCCGACGTACTCGGCCGGTGAGTTCTACGACCACCTGGTCAAGGTGCCCGGCTACACCCGGCTGCCGCTCACCGTCGCCGCGCAGCGTGTGCAGCGCAGCGGTTTCCCGCAGGCCTACGCCAAGCACGAGCCGGACGCCGCGCTGCTCGCCGCGGCCCTCACCGGGCAGTCGGCGGCCACGCTGACCTGCGAGGGCCGTCCGGCCGCGACCCGGGCCTCGGGTCCGGACGGGGTACGTGCCGCGCTCGTGCGGGACTTCGGCCGGGATGTGCTGGAGCCGGCCGGTGCCGAGGTGGACGGCGGTGCGTCGACGGCCACGCCCGCGCCGTCCCCGAGCGCGGACGGGGACGGGGCCGGGGGGCGGACCGTGACCCTGCCGGTGACCGCCGACACCAGCTCGGCGACCGGGCGGAGCCTGGACCAGCGGGGCTGGCAGCTGGCGCACTGGGCCGTGGCCAACGCCTCCGAGCTGCACATCGCGCGCGTCACCTACGCGGGGCGCGAGTGGGTCGCCGGGACCACCGCCGGCCAGTGGCGGGAGTCCACGGCGAAGGGCACCGCGGGCGCGGAACGGGACGCCGACGCGGTCCGTGTCGTCACGATGGGCTAGATCGCGCACGGGTGCGGGGACTCACCCGAGAGGGTTACCCGAGGGGTCCCGCGGCGACGGGTGCGCAGGTTTTCACACCCTCATCCGGGAGGCGGCGAAATCCCTTGCGCGCACAGGGCTGGAAGGATTCGGCAGGGCTCCGCCCGGAAGTCACTTTGACCGTTTTCATCCGCAGCCGATAATGCGACACATTGCCAACTCTTTACGTTGCGGCGCCGCAACCTTCGCGGGCTTCGAGCGGTAGTCACTGCGTCCGAGCCGGGGTGATCCACAGCCGGTCGATCAACTGCCGGATCCGGTCGGACACTTCACGAAGCTCACTGTTCTCTCCCGTCGAAGGAGCACCATGTCCCTCCCCCTGACCCGCCGTATCGCCCGTGCCGCGCTGATCGTCGCTGCGGGAGCGGCTGCCGGGGTCGGTGCGGCCGGCTCCGCCAGCGCGGCCCCCGAGCTGCCCGCCGCCCCGAACCTTGGTGGCCTGACCGCCCTGGACGGGGCGAACGTCGGCAACACCGGCGACGGCGCGGCGCAGAAGGTCACCGAGTCCGCGGGTGAAACTGGCGGCAAGACCGTCAAGAAGGCGGTGCCAGCCGCGGACAAGACCGGCGGCAAGGCGGTCAAGAAGACCACGCCGGCGGCTCAGAAGGCGGCCGGTGACGCGGCGGGCTCCGCCGGGCAGCTCGTCGGCGACACGGCCGGTTCGGCCAAGGGCGGCGCGCCGACGGACTCCCTCACCAAGGGCGGCGTGCCGTCCGCGGACTCCCTGCCGGTGAAGAGCCTGCCGGTCGGCTGACGCGGCGGCGTTGTGACGTCGAAGGGGTCCGGGGAGCTTCCCCGGACCCCTTCGGTGTGCTCGGCCGCGGTCACAGCCGCTGTACGGCCGCCGCCACCCTCTCGTCCGTGGCCGTCAGCGCCACGCGCACGAACTGCGCGCCCGCCGGGCCGTAGAAGTCGCCGGGGGCCACGAGGATGCCGCGCTTGGCGAGGTGGTCCACCGTGTCCCAGCAGGACTCGCCCCGGGTGGCCCACAGGTAGAGGCTGGCCTCGCTGTGCTCGATGCGGAAGCCGTGGGTGACCAGGGCCTCGCGCAGCAGCTCGCGGCGGGAGGCGTAGCGCTCGCGCTGGACGCGCACGTGGCCGTCGTCGCCGAGGGCCGCGATCACCGCCGCCTGCGTCGGAGCCGACGTCATCATGCCGCCGTGCTTGCGGATCTCCAGGAGCGGTCCGAGGACCGCCGGGTCACCGGCCAGGAAGGCCGCGCGGTAGCCGGCGAGGTTCGAGCGCTTGGAGAGGGAGTGGACGGCGACGATGCCGTCGTACGAGCCGCCATTGACGTCCGGGTGCAGCACCGAGACCGGGTCGGCCTCCCAGCCCAGCTCCAGGTAGCACTCGTCGGAGAAGAGCAGGATGCCGTGCGAGCGGGCCCAGGCGACGATCCGGGTCAGCTCCTCCTTGGAGAGGACCTTGCCGGTGGGGTTCGACGGGGAGTTCAGCCAGAGGAGCTTCAGGCCCTCGGGATCCAGCTGCGTCGGGTCGTCGTAGGCCTCGTGGTCGGCGCGGGCCAGGCGGGCGCCGACCTCGTATGTCGGGTAGGCCAGGCGCGGGTAGGCCACCCGGTCGCCGGGGCCGAGGCCCAGCTGGGTGGGGAGCCAGGCGACGAGCTCCTTGGAGCCGACGATGGGCAGCACGTGGCGGTGGGTGACCTCTCGCGCGCCGAGGCGGCGCTCCACCCAGCCGGTGATCGCGTCGCGCAGCTCGGGCGTGCCCCAGACGGTCGGATAGCCCGGCGAGTCGGCCGCGGCCACCAGCGCCTTCTGGATCAGCTCGGGCACCGGGTCGACCGGGGTGCCGACGGACAGGTCGACGATGCCGTCCGGGTGGGCGGCTGCCGTGGCCTTGTACGGGGCCAGCTTGTCCCAGGGGAAGGTGGGGAGGCGGTCGGAGACTGCGGACACGGGGGTCGGGCTCACTTTCTGGCACGTACGAGCCGGTCACGGCAAACGCCTCGGCCCCGTACGGCGATCAGCGGGCTGATCGGGCCGTACGGGACCGAGGCGGCACGGAGTGCGGGCCGCTCTTACTGGTTCTGCGGCGGCAGCGCGGCGATGAAGGGGTGGTCGCGCTCGATCAGCCCCAGCTTGCTGGCTCCGCCGGGCGAACCGAGCTCGTCGAAGAACTCGACGTTCGCCTTGTAGTAGTCCTTCCACTCCTCGGGAGTGTCGTCCTCGTAGAAGATCGCCTCGACCGGGCAGACCGGCTCACAGGCACCACAGTCGACGCATTCGTCCGGGTGGATGTACAAGGACCGCTGGCCCTCGTAGATGCAGTCGACCGGGCACTCCTCGATGCACGCCTTGTCCTTCACGTCGACACAAGGCTGCGCGATGACGTAGGTCACGCTGTCGTTCCTCCTCGATAGGGCGCTGGCGGGCCTCCTCAGGCTCCGCCGCCTGGCGCGCGGGAGCGCGGCGTCGTCGATGCCCGCCCCTAGTATCTCCGTTCCTGGGCATGATCCGAACAGGAGGGGTGAACTGACCTGTGGAAATCTCTGCCGCCGGGCGACTCGAGGTCCGTATCACCACTGCTGACGTGGGCAAACGGGTCTCCGTGCGGAGCTTGATCGAACATGAGGCTCCGGGTGAGAAGTTCACCGACACGGTCGGTGTTCTCACATCATGGGACAACGGTGTGCTGCTGATCACACGCAAGAGTGGCGAGAGCGTCCGTATCGCGGAATCGGCGCTGGTCGCGGGCAAGACCGTGCCCGCCGCACCGGCGCGTCGCCGCGGTCCCGCCGCCACCTACGAGGAGCTGGCGCGGGTCGCCGCGCGGGCCTGGCGGCCCGTGGAGAGCGAGTGGCTCGGCGGGTGGGAGCTGCGGGCCGCGTCCGGGTTCACGCGGCGGGCCAACTCGGTGCTGCCGCTGGGCGCGCCGGACACGCCGCTCGACGAGGCACTGGACGCCGTGCGGCGGTGGTACGGCGAGCGCGGACTGCCGGCCTACGTCCAGACCGCGACGGGTGCCGAGGGCACGCAGGAGCTGCTCTGCGCCGAGCTGGAGCGGCGGGGCTGGGTGCGGGAGGTGACCGCCGAGCTGTGGGTCGGACCGCTGGCGTCGATCGCCGACCGGGGCGATCCGGCGGGGGTCGTGCTGTCCCGGCAGGCCGGTGAGGGATGGCTGACCCGGTACCAGCGCAAGGGCGTGAGCGAGGTGGCGCTGCGCGTTCTGGGGAGCGGGCCCTCCGTGTGGTTCGCGACCGTGCCCGGGGAGAGCGCGCAGGCGCCTCCCGCCGCCATCGGGCGGTGTGTCGTCGACGGGCGGTGGGCCGGGTTCGCCGCCGTCGAGGTCGACCCGGCGCTGCGGCGGCGGGGGCTCGGCACGGCCGTGATGGCCGCGCTGGCCCGGCAGGCGCTCGACGAGGGCGCGTCGGCCGCGTGGCTCCAGGTCGAGGCCGACAACGCGGCAGCGCGGGCGCTGTACGCCGGGATGGGGTTCGCTGTGCACCACGCCTACCACCACTACCGGGCGCCGGACGGCGCCGCAGCGGCCGGTAACCGATCGTCGTGAGAGGGCACGAGCCAGTCATGCGTCCCCCGTATCCCCCGTCCCCCGAGCGCTCCGCCGAGCTGCGGCGGCGGTTCGCCGAAGAGGCCCGGTCCGAGCGGCCCGATCTGTCGATGCTGTGCCTGCTGGTGGGCGCGGAGGCGGACGGGGAGCTGGACGAGGCCGGCCTGGACGCCGCGCAGGTCGAGCTGGACCGGCTGGCCGGGCTGCTGCCGTACCGGCCCGGCGGGCCGCGGGCGTGGGCGCTCGCCCTGCGGGAGCTGCTCGGTGAGCGGATGGGGTTCCACGGCACCCCCGCCGACTACCAGCGGCTGGAGTCCTCGCTGCTGCACGAGGTGCTGGTGCGGCGCAGGGGGCTGCCGATCCTGCTGTCGGTGGTGTGGCTGGAGGTGGCCCGGCGGGCCGGAGCGCCGGTGTACGGGGTGGCCCTGCCGGGGCATTTCGTGGTCGGGTTCGGGCCCGACGAGGGGCAGGTGCTCGCGGATCCGTTCGACGGCGGGCGGGTGCTGACGGGGGCGGACGCGGAGGTGCTGGTGGCCGG
>NZ_JAIGQA010000195.1:0-14202 GCF_019733245.1 Streptomyces sp. WAC04114 | reverse complement strand
CCCGGCCCAGCCCCAGCAGCCGCAGCGGCCCCAGCGCGAGCCCCGGCAGCCGCGCCAGCGCAGTGCCAACCCGATGCGGATCCCCGGGCTCGGCTGCCTGAAGGGCTGCCTGTTCACGATCGTCATCCTGTTCGTCGCGGGCTGGCTGATCTGGGAACTGAGCCCGCTGCAGGAGTGGATCGGCACCACCAAGGGCTACTGGGACCAGCTCACCGACTGGTTCTCCACCGTGACCGGCTGGTTCGAGAAGCTCGGCGGGAGCAGTTCCGGCACGAACTGACCGGAACCGCCCCACGGGGTTGGTGATTTGTCGACATCCGGCGGGTGATTTCCGCCTCTACGGTGAAGGTTGGCTCTCCGGACGCGTAGTTTTAGCGACAACACGCGTCGGTAGGAGCAGCCTTGGCACGGAAGATCGGCAGCCGGTACACCGCCCACCAGATCCTCGGGCGGGGCAGCGCCGGCACGGTGTGGCTGGGCGAGGGCCCCGAAGGTCCCGTCGCCATCAAGCTGCTGCGCGAGGACCTCGCGTCCGACGAGGAACTCGTCGGCCGCTTCGTCCAGGAGCGCACGGCCCTGCTCGGCCTGGAGCACCCGCACGTCGTGTCCGTGCGGGACCTGGTCGTCGACGGCAACGACCTGGCGCTCGTGATGGACCTCGTCCGCGGCACGGACCTGCGCACCCGGCTGGACCGGGACCGGCGCCTGGCCCCCGAGGCGGCCGTCGCCATCGCGGCCGACATCGCCGACGGTCTGGCCGCCGCGCACGCCGCGGGCGTCGTGCACCGGGACGTCAAGCCGGAGAACGTGCTCCTGGACATGCAGGGCCCGCTCGGCCCCGGCGGCTCCCACCGCGCGCTGCTGACCGACTTCGGCGTGGCCAAGCTCATCGACACCCCGCGCCGCACCAAGGCCACGAAGATCATCGGCACTCCGGACTACCTCGCCCCGGAGATCGTCGAGGGCCTGCCCCCGCGCGCGTCCGTCGACATCTACGCACTCGCCACCGTCCTCTACGAGCTGCTGGCGGGCTTCACCCCCTTCGGCGGCGGCCACCCGGGCGCGGTCCTGCGCCGGCACGTCACGGAGACGGTCGTCCCGCTGCCCGGCATCCCCGACGAGCTGTGGCAGCTGCTGGTGCAGTGCCTGGCCAAGGCCCCGGCCTCGCGGCTGCGCGCCTCCGAGCTCGGAGCCCGGCTGCGGGAGCTGCTGCCGATGCTGGCGGGCATGCCCCCGCTGGAGGTCGACGAGCCGGACACCGAGCCCGCGGACGAGGCCGACCGCGAGGAGCAGCCCGCCGGACCGGCGCCGACCGGGGAGCGGGTCCGGCGGCGGGGCGCGGTCCCCCTGGTGCCGGGCGCGAAGCCGGCCGACTCCAACCGCGACACCCACACCTCGATGCGCGTCCCCGCACCCGACGAGCTGGCCGGCGGCGCCCACGGCACGGCCCGGGCCCCGCGCACCGCGGGCACCCCCCGCCCCGGCTCGGCCCGCAACCGCGCCGCGGCCCGGCGCCGCCGGGTGGCCCTCGGAGCGGGCGCGATCGCCCTCACGGCGGCGATCGGCGTCGGCGCCTGGCTGTCCACGTCCGACGACGACGGCGGCGCACCTCCCCAGGACACGAAGAACTCCGCCCCGCAGACCCCCTGAGCCGCCCGCTCCGGCCGCCCGGCGATGGCCGCCGGGCGGAGCCGTTACGCTGGAGGGCGTGGCAGTCGTCGACGTATCCGAAGAGCTCAAGTCCCTCTCCTCGACCATGGAGTCGATCGAGGCCGTTCTGGACCTCGACAAGATGAGGGCAGACATCGCCGTGCTCGAGGAGCAGGCGGCCGCGCCGTCCCTCTGGGACAACCCCGATGAGGCGCAGAAGATCACCAGCAAGCTGTCCCACCTCCAGGCGGAGGTGCGCAAGGCCGAGGCCCTGCGCGGTCGCATCGACGACCTGGGCGTTCTCTTCGAGATGGCCGAGGAGGAGGACGACCCGGACACCCGTGCCGAGGCCGAGACCGAGCTCACCGCCGTGAAGAAGGCGCTGGACGAGATGGAGGTCCGCACCCTCCTCTCCGGTGAGTACGACTCCCGTGAGGCGCTGGTGAACATCCGTGCCGAGGCCGGCGGCGTCGACGCCGCCGACTTCGCCGAGAAGCTCCAGCGCATGTACCTGCGCTGGGCCGAGCAGCGCGGCTACAAGACCGAGATCTACGAGACCTCCTACGCGGAGGAGGCCGGCATCAAGTCGACCACCTTCGCCGTGCAGGTCCCCTATGCCTACGGCACCCTCTCCGTCGAGCAGGGCACGCACCGCCTCGTGCGCATCTCGCCCTTCGACAACCAGGGGCGCCGCCAGACCTCCTTTGCGGGCGTGGAGATCCTCCCCGTGGTCGAGCAGACCGACCACATCGAGATCGACGAGTCCGAGCTGCGGGTGGACGTGTACCGCTCGTCCGGCCCCGGCGGCCAGGGCGTCAACACCACCGACTCCGCGGTGCGCCTGACCCACCTGCCCACCGGCATCGTCGTCTCCTGCCAGAACGAGCGGTCGCAGATCCAGAACAAGGCGACTGCCATGAACGTGCTCCAGGCGAAGCTGCTGGAGCGGCAGCGTCAGGAGGAGCGCGCCAAGATGGACGCCCTCAAGGACGGCGGGAGCTCCTGGGGCAACCAGATGCGTTCCTACGTCCTGCACCCGTACCAGATGGTCAAGGACCTGCGCACCGAGTTCGAGGTCGGCAACCCCGAGGCCGTGTTCAACGGCGAGATCGACGGGTTCCTCGAGGCCGGAATTCGCTGGCGCAAGCAGCAGGAGAAGTAAGTTTGTCGACAAGGCAACTGCCGCCCACGGGGCGGTAGTTGCCTTTTCTGCGCTCGGATGTCCGGGTTTTACATCACACTCACAGGCTCAGACTCCCGGCATAGCTCCCGCAGTTGGACAAGGCGGCCGCAAACGACCTTGACGTGCTCTTGAAAAATGGGAAGGGTAAAGCGCGGCATGCGTGTCTCTGGGGCGCATGTGAACCGGGGACCTTTTCACTCGCAGCCGTTCCCGTCGAGCACAGCCCTGAGCGCTGCCTAATGACGATGAGCTACTGGGGGTAGCAACCACATGACGAAGAAGACGCGGATCCGTGTCGCGCGGATAGCCGCCGGCGCCGTGATCGCCGCCGGTGCCTCGCTGACCGCCGCCGGTGCCGCATCCGCCGCGCCGGCCGACGACTGCCTGCTCGGCATCCTGTGCGCCGACGAGTCGCCGTCCCCGACGCCGACCGACCCGCCGACCGAGCTCCCGACGGACCCGCCCACGGACCTCCCGACGGACCCGCCGTCGACCGAGGAGCCCACCGACGAGCCGACCGAGCCCACGGACGAGCCCACCGAGCCGACCGAGGACCCGACCGACGCCCCGACGAACCCGGGCAACGGGAACGGCGGCGGCAACGGCAACGGTGGCGGCAACGGCAACGGCAACGGTGGCAACAACGGCGGCGGCAACAACGCCGACCCCGACGGCGGCACCTCGCCGCAGGAGGAGGGCTCCTCCGCCCTCACCGAGATCGGCTCGGACTCCACCCCGGGCCCGCAGGCCCAGGCCCAGGGCAACGGCGAGGAGCTCGCCGAGACCGGTGCCGCGCAGACCACCTTCCTGGTGATCGGCGCCGCCACGATGATCGCCGGCGGTGTCGGCTTCCGTCTGCTGCCGCGCCTCGTGGGCGGCCGCGGCGGGGCTGCCGCCTGACGGCAGCCGCGTCCGCACGGACCGTGGTCACACGGACCGTGAGCACAGCGCAACACCGAGGGCCCGGAGCGATTCGCTCCGGGCCCTCGGCCATGTCTGGGGGAGGCGGCTGCCTACGCCGTTACACGGTCTGGTGCGCCAGCAGGGCCACCGCCGCGATCAGCACCGTCAGCAGTGCGATCAGGGTCATAGGGTTCAGACCCGCGAGGAAGTTCTCCTGCTGCAGCCGCTCGCGGTTCGCCCGGCACACGGGGCACCGGCCCTCGTTCACGGGGGACGCGCAGTTCGCGCACACCAGCCGGTCGTACGTCATGCGCTTGCCCTCCTTGCGCCGGTTCCACGTGTCCAACGTCCGTGGGGGTGGGAATGTTCCCCCCTCCACTTTGCCAGGTTCCGACGGCCGTCGCGCGGCTGCGCATTTTCTGTGGTTGTACGCACAGTCCCCCGCGCCCCCTCGGGGCTCGGTATAAAACGGCACATCCATGGCGCAACCACGGTCGGTGACTGCGATGCCCCACCCGGGTCGCGTATGGTCACGCTCATCTACCCCCGGCGACCCGTGGTGCATCCGTGATCCGATTCGACAATGTCTCCAAGGTCTATCCCAAGCAGACCCGCCCCGCCCTCAGGGATGTCTCCCTGGAGGTCGAGAAGGGCGAGTTCGTCTTCCTCGTGGGGTCCTCCGGCTCCGGAAAGTCCACCTTCCTGCGGCTGATCCTCCGCGAGGAGCGGTGCAGCCACGGTCAGGTGCACGTTCTGGGCAAGGACCTCGCCCGCCTCTCCAACTGGAAGGTCCCGCAGATGCGGCGCCAGCTGGGGACGGTCTTCCAGGACTTCCGCCTGCTGCCGAACAAGACGGTCGGCGAGAACGTCGCCTTCGCGCAGGAGGTCATCGGCAAGTCCCGCGGCGAGATCCGCAAGTCCGTGCCGCAGGTGCTCGACCTCGTCGGGCTCGGCGGCAAGGAGGACCGGATGCCCGGCGAGCTGTCCGGTGGTGAACAGCAGCGCGTCGCCATCGCACGGGCCTTCGTCAACCGGCCCAAGCTGCTCATCGCCGACGAGCCCACCGGCAACCTCGACCCGCAGACCTCCGTCGGCATCATGAAGCTGCTCGACCGCATCAACCGGACGGGCACCACCGTGGTGATGGCCACGCACGACCAGAACATCGTGGACCAGATGCGCAAGCGCGTCATCGAACTGGAGAAGGGCCGCCTCGTCCGCGACCAGGCCCGCGGTGTCTACGGCTACCAGCACTGATACCGCACCCGAGATCCACGGAAAGGCATAACCAGTCGCCATGCGCGCCCAGTTCGTCCTGTCGGAGATCGGTGTCGGTCTCCGCCGCAACCTGACGATGACCTTCGCCGTCGTCGTCTCCGTCGCCCTGTCGCTCGCCCTGTTCGGCGGGTCGCTCCTGATGAGCGACCAGGTCAGCACCATGAAGGGCTACTGGTACGACAAGGTCAACGTCTCGATCTTCCTCTGCAACAAGAGCGACGCCGAGTCCGACCCCAACTGCGCCAAGGGCGCGGTGACCGACGACCAGAAGTCGCAGATCAAGGCCGACCTCGACAAGATGGACGTCGTCCAGGCGGTCACGTACGAGTCGCAGGACCAGGCGTACAAGCACTACAAGGAGCAGTTCGGCGACTCCCCGCTCGCCAGCTCCCTCACGCCGGACCAGATGCAGGAGTCGTACCGCATCAAGCTGAAGGACCCGGAGAAGTACCAGGTCATCGCCACCGCCTTCAACGGCCGGGACGGCGTGCAGTCCGTGCAGGACCAGAAGGGCATCCTGGACAACCTCTTCAAGCTGCTGAACGGCATGAACTGGGCCGCCCGCGCGGTGATGGCGCTGATGCTGGTCGTCGCGCTGATGCTGATCGTCAACACCGTGCGCGTCTCGGCGTTCAGCCGCCGGCGTGAGACCGGCATCATGCGGCTGGTCGGCGCCTCCGGCTTCTACATCCAGGCGCCGTTCATCATGGAGGCCGCGGTCGCCGGGCTCATCGGCGGCACCCTCGCGTGCGGCTTCCTGCTGATCGCCCGGTACTTCCTCATCGACCACGGACTGGCCCTGGCCGACCAGCTGACACTGATCAACTTCATCGGCTGGGACGCGGTGCTGAAGTATCTGCCGCTCATCCTCGCGACGAGCCTTCTGATGCCCGCGTTGGCCGCGTTCTTCGCGCTGCGCAAGTACTTGAAGGTGTGACGCATGCCAAGAGGGGCCGTGCGGTCAACCGGCCGTACGGCCCTTCCGCTTGTCCTAGACTCACCGGCATGTCAGGTCGTGACCCGTTCTGTCAGCCCCGTCGCATCCGCCGTGGGGCCGCCCTGACGTTGGTGTTCACGAGCGTGCTCGTCGCCGGTGCGGCCACGGGGGCGTTGCCGCTGGGCGAGGGGAAGTCCGCCCGGGACGAGGCCCGTTCGGCCGGACCGGCCGGGCACCACGCGGATGTCGCCCGGGCCGCCGAGGAGGCCATGGCCGACGGCAAGTCCCCGATCCAGGCCGCCAAGCGCGCCGTCAGCCGCAGCGGGGACCGCTGGGGCGCCGTCTACTCGCAGGGTGAGTACGAGGAGTTCGAGGAGTCCCTCGACGGCCAGTACACCGGCGTCGGACTGTGGGCCCGCAGCGATCGGAACGGCCGTATCGAGGTGACGAAGGTGCGCGCCGGCTCGCCCGCCGCCACCGCCGGGATCCGCCCCGGAGACCTGCTGCGCAGCGTGGACGGCGAGAAGACCGACGGCCGTCCCGTCACGGAGGTCGTCTCCTTACTGCGCGGGGACGCCACCGACGCCCCCGTGGGCACCGCCGTCCGCCTCGGCCTGGAGCGCGGCACCCGCGTGTGGACCGAAACGCTGCGCCGCGCCCAGCTGTCCACGGACTCCGTCACCGTCCGGGAGCTCGCCGACCGGGTGACCGTCATCAAGGTCGCCACCTTCACCAAGGGCTCCGGCCACCAGGTCCGCGAAGCCGTCCGGCGGACCCCGCCCGGCGCCGGGATCGTCCTGGACCTGCGCGGTAACTCCGGCGGCCTGGTCACCGAGGCCGTGACCGCCGCCTCCGCCTTCCTCGACGGCGGCCTGGTCGCCACCTACGACGTCGAGGGCGAGCAGCGCGCCCTGCACGCCGAGTCCGGCGGGGACACCACGAGACCCCTGGTCGCGGTCGTCGACGGCGGGACGATGAGCGCGGCCGAGCTCCTCACCGGCGCCGTGCAGGACCGTGGACGGGCGCTCGTCGTGGGCTCCCGCACCTTCGGCAAGGGCTCGGTCCAGATGCCGAGCCGGCTGCCCGACGGCTCCGTGGCGGAGCTGACCGTCGGGCACTACCGCACCCCCTCCGGCCGCGGCGTCGACGGCCGGGGCATCACGCCCGACCTGGAGACCGGCGAGGACGCCCTCCAGCGGGCCGGGACCGTGCTGCGCGGCCTCGCGGGCCCCTCGTAATCGACTTTCCGCCGGGCCCCTCCGTAGTGCGAAAATGGCTGCACTATGGCTAAGGAAAAAGGGCGCAAGCTGATCGCGCAGAACAAGAAGGCGCGGCACGACTACCTCATCATCGACACCTACGAGGCCGGCCTGGTCCTCACCGGGACCGAGGTGAAGTCCCTGCGCCAGGGACGGGCGTCGCTGGTCGACGGCTTCGTGCAGCTGGACGGGAACGAGGCCTGGCTGCACAACGTGCACGTGCCGGAGTACAGCCAGGGCACCTGGACCAACCACAGCGCCCGGCGCAAGCGGAAGCTGCTGCTGCACCGCGCCGAGATCGACAAGCTGGAGTCGAAGTCGGGTGACACGGGCCACACCATCGTGCCCCTCGCGCTGTACTTCAAGGACGGCCGGGCCAAGGTCGAGATCGCGCTGGCGAAGGGCAAGAAGGAGTACGACAAGCGCCAGACGCTCCGTGAGAAGCAGGACCGCAGGGAGACCGACCGCGCGATCGCGGCGGTGCGGCGCAAGCAGCGCGGGGCCTAGGGAATACGCTGGCACCGACCCGCGTTGGTCCCGTACGATGGTCACTGCACCCCACAGCGGGTGCGCGCCCCTCTCCGGAGGGATTGTCAACACAACATGGGGATGATCGGTTTCGACAGCGGATGTCGAAGCAGGGGAAGCGTGTCGAGGAAGCGGCAATGATCTCGTAAACCATATGTCGCAAAAAATAATCGCCAACACCAAGCGCGATTCCCAGTCCTTCGCCCTCGCCGCCTGATAAGCAGTGACTGAAGGACCCTAAATGGGTGTCAGCCCGGGAGTGTTCCCGGCCCGGATCCTGGCATAATCTAGGGAACTAAACCATCGAGCCTGGTCACGGGGCTCGATGGGAAATCAAACAGTGACTGGGCCCGTCGGCGACTTGTTCGCGTGATCGCCGGGGCCGAGAAAATCGCAGCGAACTGCACACGGAGAAGCCCTGTTTCTGCACCGTTGGACGCGGGTTCGATTCCCGCCATCTCCACTCATCCCATGTGGGCAAAGGCCCCGCCGCTTTCGAGCGACGGGGCCTCTGTCATGCCTTTCGGCGTGATGTGCTCTCTCATTCTTCAAGGGGGCCTGGAGCGGCTCGTTGTGGACGACCACGGCCGTGAGGGCGGGGTGCGCGTCAGCCGCTCGGCGAGTCGCGGTGCCGCGGCGGGGGCGGGGCCGCCCGGGTGGACGGACGAGGCCAGGCCGTGACGGGTGGCGGCCGAGGTGAAGCCGTGCATGAGGTGGTGGGCGTAGGCCGTTCTGCGGAGGTAGACCTCGGGGGGCGAGCCCACCAGGGCGACCGTGCGGTGGCCGCGCCCCGCCAGATGGTCCACGCAGCCTCACCCGCCGCCTGGATATCGAGGTCGACGCAGGTCAGGCCGTACGTCTGCGCCGGGACACCGATCAGTACCGACGGGCTACTCTCCCGGCGCACGACACTCTCCCGGCGCACGAAGTCGAAGCGCTTCGACGCTCGAACGTATGTGGGGTGCGTGAGGGCGTCAATGGGATGCGAGGCAATCGGTGAAGCGATTCGAAGGACTGCGCAAGGACAACGCGAGGGCCACGGCCGCCGCCGTCACCGGGACCACATAGCCCGCCGTCGGCGAGAGGCGCTCGACCGTCCAGCCGCCGATCGCGCTGCCGCAGGCGATGCCGCCGAGCAGGCCGGTCACGGCGAGGGTCATGCCCTCGTTCAGCCGGCCCTCGGGGGTGCGCTCCTGGACCAGCGTCATGGTGGTCACCATCGTCGGGGCCGTCGCCATCCCGGCGACCAGCAGCGCGGCCGCCAGCAGCGGGAGCGAGCCGGTCAGGGACGCGGCCAGCAGCGGCAGGGTCAGCAGCGCGGCCATCGCGGCCACGCACCGGGGCAGCCGGGCCGCGGCCGGACCCGCGGGCTTCACGGTGCCGTACAGCAGGCCCGCCAGGCAGGAGCCCGCGGCCTGGAGCGCGAGCGCGATGCCGGCCGCCGGCTGCCGCCCCTGCGCGTCGGCGAACGCCAGTGTGACGACCTCCGTCGCGCCGAAGATGCCGCCCATCGCCAGGCAGACCGCGAGCAGCGGGGGGATGCCGGGGGCGCGCAGGGGCGCCTTTCCGGGTAGCTGCGCGCGGACCGGGGGCTCCGTCGCGCGCTGGGTCGTGAACAGGACCATGCCGGTCAGCAGCAGCGCCGCGCCCACCAGGGTGCCCGCCTCGGGGAAGTACGTCGTACACAGGAAGGCCGCGAGCACCGGGCCCAGCATGAAGCACAGTTCGTCCGCCGCCTGCTCGAAGGAGTTGGCGGTGTGCAGTGCCTTGGCGTCGCCGGCCAGCAGGTGTGCCCAGCGGGCCCGGGACATGCCGCCGGTGTTGGGGGTCGTGGCGGTGGCGGCGTAGGAGGCGAACAGGGTCCAGTCGGGGGCGTAGTGGCGTACGCACAGCAGCAGGGAGAGGGAGCCGAGGACGGCGATCACCGTGGCGGGCAGGGCCACCCGCCCCTGGCCGTGCCGGTCGACGAGCCGGGCGGTCCACGGCGCCACCAGGGCGGTCGCCGCGAGTCCCGTCGCCGTGACGGCACCGGCGAGGGCGTAGGAGCCCCGGGTTCCGGCGATCATCATGACCGCGCTGACGCTGAACATGCCCATCGGCAGGCGCGCGAGCAGGTTCCCGGCGGTGAAGGCGCGGGCGCCAGGGGCTCGGAACAGGCGGCGGTACGGGGAGGGTTGCGGCATGCGCCCACCGTCGCCCGGGGGTGATCGAGCGGTCCAACACCTGTTCCGTCCACAGTCACGCACCTGGGTTGTGAATCACGCGGGGGTGGCCGAAAAGGGCATGGCGAAAACGTTCGCTCCCTGTTCTTCATACAGGTATATGGAGATTCCTAATGCTCCTCATGACGCACGGAAAAGATGCTCATTCGCGAAAATCCTTCACTCGTTTGCCGCGCATCCGCCGAAGTGGAGCGACGGTTAGTCGGGCATGACCGAGGCGACCAGGAAAGACGGCTGGGCGGTAACGCTCGGCCCGTACACCTACATTCCCGCTCCAGCGCACTCGTCGGCGACCGTCAACGGGACGCTCACCAGAGGGGGTTGCCCAGTCGCGCTGCAGGTGACGGAGCCGGTCCTGCGGGATTTCATCGACGCCATGAGCGCGCTGGAAAAGGATCTCGCACGACGGTGGATCAGTGCGACGGATTGGCCCGCTTTCGCGCTCGCGGAATAGTCGGGGCGCGCCATGTACGACAAGGTAGAGGGCACCGGCCGGCACCGGGCTCCGGCCCGGGATTTCATCACCCCGCTGACCCCGCCGGACCCGACCTGGGACCCCGCCGAGGAACTGGCGTTCATCCTCGAGGAGGCCCTCGGGGAGCAGGCGGCGAGGATCCCCGCCCCCCGTGACGAGGACCGGCTCCCGGACCCCGACCCGGTCCTCGCGCCCGCCCCGGACACCCACATGCGGCGGCTCCAGGACATCACCGAAGAACTCCCGCCCGTGCGGGACATCCCCCGGCGGCACCGCAAGGTCCGCACCCGCAAGGCCCCGGGCGTGCTCCGCACCACCAGCTTCCTCGTCGCCGCCCTCGCGGCCGCCATCGGCCTGGCGGTGAGCCTCCTGAGCGGCGTGGTCGCCTACGACCCCCTGCGCCTGGTCGCCGTGTCCCCCGCGGCGAGGGGCCTGCGCCACTGGTGGCCCCTGCTGGTGTACGGGCCCTGGCTGGTGGGTTCCCTGTCCGTCCTGCGGGCCGCGCTGCACCAGCGTCGTGCCGTGCATTCTTGGTGCGTGGTGCTGGTCTTCTCCTCCATCGCCGTACTGCTGTGCGTCGTCCAGGCGCCCCGGACGGTCCTCGGCACCGCGGCCGCCGCCCTGCCCGGCCTCGCCGCCCTGGCGTGCTTCCAGCAGGTCGTCCGCCAGATCACGCTCACCAGGCCGCCGATGCGGTCGGCACCTCGGCACCGGGTGGGGCAGGCTCTCGCTGCGGACGGCCGGAAGAGCGCGGCAGGCGTGTACGCCACGGAGGTCCGGACGGGCGAGGGAGAGACGCCCGGGAAGAGGCCCGGCTCCTGATCCTCCGATCCTCGGTGGTCCCGGCCGCTGTAGGTTCACCGCATGGCCGCCCACCTCGATCCCCGTCTGCTGCGTGGCTTCGTCACCGTGGCCGAGGAGCTGCACTTCACCCGGGCAGCAGTGCGGATGCATGTGGCTCAACAGGCCCTCAGCCGCGATGTGCGGCGGCTGGAAAGGGAGTTGGGCGCCGAGCTGTTCGTACGGACCACCCGGCAGGTGACGCTCACCCCGGACGGGGAACGCCTGCTGCCGCACGCCCGCCGGGTGCTGCACGCCCAGGACGAGCTGCTCGCCGCCTTCCACCAGGCCCGGCCGCTGCTGGTCGACCTCAACTCCCCGGGCCTGGTCACACCCCGCCGGGTGCTGCACGAGGCACGGGAACTCGCCCCTCACCACGAGCTGATGGCCCGCTACGAGAGCGGCCTGACCGGAGCCGCCGGTGAACTGCTGGCCGGCCGGCTGGACGCGTCGTTCGGACGGTTCGCCGGGCTGGACCCGGCGCTGCGGGCCGGGCTCGACCACCAGCCCGTGCGCCTGGAGCCGATGGCGGTCGTCCTGCCCGAGGACCACCGGCTGGCCGCGTGGGAGTCCGTGCCGCTCGCCGAGCTGGCCGGCGAGAGCGTCTACGCGGGCGCCGGCAACCCGCGCACGCCGGAGTGGACCGGCCTCGCGCGGCTGCTCTTCGAGGGACGCGGCATCGAAATCGCGCCACCCGCCCCGCTGGCCATAGGAGAGGAGGAGTTCCAGCGGATCATGGCCAGAACGCGCAACCCGATCCTGGCCGTCGTGGGGTTCCCCGCGCTTGCGTCGACGGTGGTGCGGCCGCTGGTCGACCCCGTTCCGCTGTCCCCCGTTTCGCTGGTGTGGCGCAGGGGCCTGACCCACCCCGCGTTCGACGCGCTGCGCCGGGCCGCAACCGGCCTGGCTGCGGAAATGGGGTGGCTCCGCCGACCCGCGGGCACCTGGACACCGCCCGGAGACAATGTCTTGATGGCGTCTCACGGCTGACACGATTCGACACGGCGCCCACACAGAACCTGCGCGTGCGCTACATTCGACGCCTGAGCACGGTGTGGTACGAGGGGGCGTTCGGACGGGTGGGGGCCCGGTCCGACGGCGGGTGCTCAGGTCGTCAAGCGCACCTGAACCATCCCGTGGGGGGAAGTGCGTGCGCGTGAAAGAGTGGCGAGAAGACGCCCAACCCGAGTGGCCCGAGGCCGCTACGGCAACCGGAGAGCTCCCGTCGGACGGCAGAGCCCGGGACAGAAGAGCGGCGACGCAGGTCATTCCCGACCGTGATGTCCGGTCGACCGGCCACGGGCTGCCCGCCGGGACGGAGATCCTGGGCGGCATTCCCCGCCAGAGCGACGGCGAGGCCGACTCGCGCGCCCCTGAACCGGGGAGCCGGACCGCGGTCCGCGACCCCTGGCCGGAGCAGGAGCAGGAGGCCGGTCCGTCCGGCCACGACCCCGATGCGGACGGGCAGACCCACGATCCGCACGAGGTCACGGTCCAGCTCGACGCCGTGCAGCTCGGCGAAGGCTTCCTGCGCCAGGCGAAGGAGAGCCCGGGCGCCGAGGCCGCCGACCGGCCCGTCTTCGTCGACGAGTCCGGCCGCCGCAGCCGCCGCTACCGTCGTATCGGCATGGCCGTCGCCCTGGCCTGCGGGGTCTACGCCGTCGTCATCGTCGCCACGCTGCTGTCGGGCAACTCCAACGCCCCCTGGCTGCCCGTGCCGACCAAGGACGACAACCCGCCGGCCGGGCAGGTCGACAGCCCGCCGCTGACCGCCGAGTCGGCACCGCCCGGAGAGGCCGGGGACACCGGCGTCACCGCTCCGGGCAGCGCGCCGGCGACCGGCGGGGCCACGGCACCCGCGCCCGGCCCCAGCGCCGCCGCACCCGGTGCCACCGCCGGCCCCGACCGTCCCGGCACGTCCGCCAAGCCCTCGCCGACCGCGACGGCCCGGACCACCCCGGCGCCCGGCGGCAAAGCCACCGACCCGGCCCCGACCAAACCGGCCGACCCGCCGAGCACGCCGGCCACCGACCCGACACCGACGGGCGAGCCCACGGCCGCGCCCACGGAGACGACGGGCAGCGGCGACGGCGACGGCGGCACGGTCGCGGAGGGCCCGGCCGCGCCGCAGCCCGTCGCGGAGGGCCCGGCCGAGCCGCAGCCCGTCGCCGAGACGCCCGCCGCGGCCTAGACCGCGGCGCCGTCCGGACGGCGTCGTCGCCTGAACCGGCGACGCTGCCGGGACCGCGCCGCGAAGCGGCGCCCGCCGCTCCGGGCGCGCAAAGTCCCTCCGGGCGGACAGCACCGAGCCTTTCCGGACGGGCGTCGCACCAAGTCCCTCGGGGCGGGCAGCACCAAGCCCTACCGGGCGGGCGCTGCTTCATGGCCCGTTCGGTGGGCATCGCATCACCGCCTGTTCGGCTGGGCGCGGTATCACCGCCCTTCCGGTCGGGAACCGCACCATCGCCCGACCGGTCGGGAACCGCACCATCGCCCGACCGGTCGGGAACCGCGCCACCGCCCGACCGGTCGGGAACCGCGCCACCGCCTGTTCGGTCGGGCACCGCATCACCCGCCCGGTCGGCCAGGCAGAGCATCACCGATCGGTCGGGCACTGCACCATCGCCCACCCGGCACAGCACCACCGCCGCCTGTTCGACAGGGCATCGCACCACCCGCCCGTCCGGACAGGCATCGCACCACCCGCCCGTCCAGCCGGGCACCGCACCACCGCCCACCCGGCACAGCACTTCCCACCGGCCCCCGGCCGGGCCGAGGAAGCCGAGAACTCCGGGGCGCCGGGCCGCCGCCTCTCGATCGAGGCCGGCCGCTCCGGCCGACCCGCCCGTCGGCGCGGCGGACGCGCAACCGCGACGTCCCCGCCGACCGGGCCCGCCCCACACTGTCCGCCCGCCCGTGTCCGCACC
>NZ_JAIGQA010000194.1:0-14409 GCF_019733245.1 Streptomyces sp. WAC04114 | reverse complement strand
CACCCGCAGTGACCTCAGCAGCTCGTGAAGATCGGTTGCCATGCCCCGATTGTGTCCGGTCCCGCCCGGCCGGGGAACCCCGGGAGCAACGGGCCGGGGAAGCCCGGGAACGACGGGCCGGGGAAGCCCGCGTTCCCCGTCGCCGGGCGGGACCGGACACAATCGGGGCATGGCAACCGATCTTCACGAGCTGCTGAGGTCACTGCGGGTGTGGGACCCGAAGGTCACGGACCTGCCCTCCTTCGAGCCGGACACCGCCCCGGCCGCTCCCCTGCCCCTGTTCGCCGAGTGGCTCGCGGCGGCGGTGGCGGCCGGCCAGACCGAGCCGCACACCATGTCGCTGGCGACCTCGGACGAGTCGGGCCTGCCCGACGTGCGGATCGTGATGCTGCACGGCGCGGACGCCGACGGCTGGTCCTTCGCGTCGCACGCCGGCAGCCGCAAGGGGCGGCACCTCGCCGGCCGCCCGTATGCCGCGCTCTGCTTCTACTGGCCGGTGCTGGGCCGCCAGGTCCGGGTGCGCGGCCCGGTGACGGCGGCGCCCTCCGAGGACGCCCAGGGCGATCTGCACGCCCGCTCGACGGGCGCGCTGGCGGCGGCACTGACCGGGCGGCAGAGTGAGGTCCTGCCGTCCCTGGACGACCTGGCCCACGCCTCGGAGTCCGCGTGGGAACGGGCGTCGCGGGAGCCGGAGGCGCCGGTGCCGTCCTGGACGCTGTACCGGCTGCGGGCCGAGGAGGTCGAGTTCTTCCAGGGGGACGAGCGACGGCGCCACGTCCGGCTCCGCTACCGGCGGGACGGGCAGCAGGACGGGCAGGAGTGGTCGCGGGAGCTGCTGTGGCCGTGAGGGCTTCCGCTACGTGAAGTCGTGCACGTCGAAGTCCGCCACCGGCCGGTAGCCGATGCGCTGGTAGAGGCCGTTGCTGGTGGGGTTGTCCAGGTCGGTGAAGAGGAGGACCTCGGCCGCACCGGAGGCCAGGGCGGCGCGGCTGACCTCGGCCGTCGCGGCGCCCGCGTAGCCGCGGCGGCGGAAGTGGGGCGGGGTGTAGACGGAGGCGACACGGACCTGGCCGGCGACTTGGGGGCCGGTGCCGGCCATGGCGACCGGTGTGCCGTCGGGGGTCTCCCACAAGGTGATGCCGCCGCTGGCGATACGGGCGTCCGCCCACTCGGCGGAGTCGCGGACGGTGCCCAGGCCGACGGAATCGCTGAACTCGTCGTGCCACCGCCGGAGAAGCTCGCGGTCCGCCTCGACGGCGATCCGGGGACCGCCGGGCGGAAGGGGCCCCGGCTCGGTCAGGGTGCCGAGCCGGTAGAGCCGCTGGCGCTGGCGGAGGACGGCCGGGGCGCCCGTGTGCCGCCGCCAGGCCCCGGCGAAGGCGGCCGCGGTGTCGCACTCCGCGTTCACCCCGGGCAGACGGCGGCCGAGGGCGGCCAAGCGCGCGGCGAGGACGTCGGCGTCCTCGGGGGTGACGGCGGTGAGGTTCAGCCAGTGCGGCGGGGTGCGGAAGAAGGCCGCCCGGACCTCTCCCGCCCGTTGAAGTACGCCGAACTCCGGTTCTCCGTCGCCGTACACCGACCGGCCGTGGGTCCGCAGTGTCTCCGTCACCGTCAGCGGCACGGTGTGCAGCGCCGGCCGGGAGCGGAGGAAGGCGCCCGCGCGGGTCAGGAACTCGTCGAGGTCGTGGGTGAGATGCCAGCCGTCCGCAGCGGGACGGGGGTCGGTATCGATATCGGTATCGGGATCAATTCCGGTTCCGGTGTCCATGCTTCATGGTGCCGTGTGCCGCCGCCCGGGCACCCCCGATTTTCGGCGGCCGCCCGTCTCTCACCTGCCGCTGTCTTCCGCGAGCGTGTGCGCCACCAGTGCGTTGGCGTGGCCGTGGCCCAGGCCGTGTTCGGTCTTGAGCCAGTTGACGAGCTCCAGGTGCCGGGTCAGCGGCGAGGAGCGGATGAGCTCCTGCCAGTTGGCGATCGGTCGGCCGTACTTCTTCACGATGGAGGGGAAGTAAGCGGCGGGGCCCTTCACGGGTGCGGTCATCTCGGCCGGTCCCTTCACTTCTCGGCGATGCGGTGCGGTCGGGGGTATGACCGGCGCGGCTCGGCGAACTGATCGCCCGGCCGACGTGACTCGCGTCACACGACGAGTTCCGCCCCTCACGGGTCCGCCGGCTCCCGGTCCGTGGCCAGGCGGGCGTGCAGATGGGCGTCCCGGAACGCGTCGTGCCGCTCCTCCTGGAAGATCGCACCGCGCAGGGTGCCCTCGTACGAGAAACCGCACCTCTCGGCGATCCGGCACGACGCGTCGTGACCGACCGCGTGGTCCAGCTCCAGCCGGTGGATCCCGAGTTCCGTCAGCGCCCAGTGGGCGGTGAGCAGCAGGGCCCGGGTGGCGACGCCCTGGCCGCGGGCCTCGGGCAGGACCCAGTAGCCGACCCGGGCGACCTTCAGGTGGTACTTGATCTCGTTGACCCCGATGTGCCCCAGCGGCGCGTCGGTGCGGGCGTCCGCGACCCGGAACGACACCGACGCCCCCTCCAGGGCACTCTGCGCCCGCGCCAGCAGCGACTCCCGCGCGCTCGCCCGGTCGGTGACCGGCCGCAGCGGGGTGTTCCAGCGCCTGAACTCCGGATCGCGCAGCCCCCGCAGCCACGTGTCGACGTCGGCACCGGATCCTGCGTCCCAGGGACGCAGGCGGAGGCCGTGGCCGTGGAGATCCGGGTGGGGGCCGGTCATGGACTGGTCACGTATGGGGGCCATGGGTCCCATTCAAACCCGTGGTTCCCGAACACGGGCCGCCTGTGGGCCAAGGAGAGGGCAAGAAGTGAGGCGTTACACCGAAGCCCCTGGGAGCACCGGCGCCCTCGTGAACACCGGCGCCTTCGTGAACACCGGCACCCCCTCCCGGAACGCCACCACCAGATCCGCCCCGGCCGACAGGGCCGCCTCCTCGCTCGCTCGGGACGCCGATGGCTCGCCCGCCCCCACGATCTCCGTCATCATCCGCGGCCCCTCGGCGAGTTCGACCACGGCGGCGACATAGGGGACGCGGGCCGAGAACGGCGGCAGGTCGTTGCGGTGGACGACGGACCAGGTGTAGAGCGTGGCGCGGCCGCTCGCCGTCTCCCACGTGACGTCCTCGCTCCAGCAGTGGGGGCAGAACTCGCGCGGGTAGTGGTGGGCCCGGCCGCAGTCCCCGCAGCGGCGGATCAGCAGCCGGCCCTCGGCGGCGGCGTCCCAGTACGTCCGCGTGAAGGCGTCGGGCTCGGGCAGGTCGAAGCGGTGGCCGGTCACAGGAACAGCCCGAACGCGCTGTCCAGCGACCACGCCTGCCAGGACATCCCGAACAGCCCGACCACCGACATCAGCGCCATCATCGAGTTCTGCCCCTGCTCGGCGACGTCGTGCACCATGAGCGTGAAGTACAGCGCGTTGAGGAGGAGCCCGCCGACCAGGGCGATCGGGGTGAGGAAGCCGGTGATCAGCCCCAGTCCGAGCGCCAGTTCCGCGTAGACGACGACGTACGCCATCACGCGCGGGTGCGGCGCGACGGCCTTCTCGAAGCCCGAGCGGACGGCGTTCCAGCGGTGCTCGGCGGCTATGGAGGCCGCCCACGTGATGCCGGTGCCCCGCTCGAACCAGGCCTTGCGGTCCTTGTGCCGCCAGCTCTCCAGCCACCACAGCCCGAGCCCGATCCGCAGCACGGCCAGCCATTGCGCCCCGGTGAGCCAGATCGTGTCCATGCAATCTGACGGTACGTCAGATCGGCGGATGCGCAAGAGCCGGCGGGCGGCCCACTCCGGACTCCGGGCAGGGACCACCCCCGACCTTCGAGGCGTTCGAGGCCTTCGAGGCCTTCGAGGCCTTCGAGGCCTTCGACTAGGAACGATCACCGCCCCGCCACAACCAGGCCCGCTACGCCACGAGCCCCACTCGCTCCTCCCGCAAGCGTGATCAATCCGAAACCAATTCCGGTCTTGACCGAGACCCATCAAGCGGTCCCGTGATTACGCTCGCGCTCATGGCCGACTCCACACCCCCCACACACACCTCCGCACAGCCCCCACCCGACCGCCCCGTCTACGTCATCGGCGGCGGCCCCGGCGGGCTCTCCGCGGCGTACGCACTGCGGGCCCGGGGCATACGGGCCGTCGTCCTGGAGAAGTCCGACCAAGTCGGGGCGTCCTGGCGCCGCCACTACGACCGGCTGCACCTGCACACCACCCGCCGCCTCTCGGCCCTGCCCGGGCTGCCGATGCCGCGCCGGTTCGGGCGGTGGGTGTCCCGGGACAACGTGGTGCGGTACCTGGAGAAGTACGCCGAGCACCACCGCCTGGAGATCGTCACCGGCGTCGAGGTGTCCCGCGTCGAGCGCACCCCCGACGGAACGGGCTGGCTGCTGCACGCCACCGGCGGCCGGGAGCTGACCGGCGCGGCGGTGGTCGTCGCCACCGGCTACAACCACACCCCGCGCCTGCCGGACTGGCCCGGCCGCGCCGGGTTCACGGGCGAGCTCCTGCACGCCGGCGAGTACCGCAGCGGCACGCCCTACGCCGGCCGGGACGTACTCGTCGTCGGCGTCGGCAACACCGGCGCCGAGATCGCCGTCGACCTGGTGGAGAGCGGCGCCTCGCGGGTCCGGCTCGCCGTGCGCACCGTCCCCCACATCGTGCGCCGTTCGACCGCCGGCTGGGCCGCCCAGTACAGCGGTGTCCTGGTCCGCCGGCTGCCCGTCGGCCTGGTCGACCGGATCTCCCGGCTGCAGGCCAGGGTCGCCGTGCCCGACCTGTCCGCCCATGGACTGCCGCGTCCCGACACCGGGCTGTACACGCGCGTGAAGCAGGGGGCCATCCCGGTGCAGGACGTCGGCCTGATCGACGCCGTGCGCAAGGGCAGGGTGGAGATCGTGGCGGCCGTGGAGGGCTTCGAGGACGGTGGCAAGATCGCCCTCGCCGACGGCACCCGGATCTCCCCGGACGTGGTGATCGCCGCCACGGGGTACGTCCGCGCCCTGGAGGACCTGGTCGGGCACCTCGACGTCCTCGACGAGCGCGGCAGGCCCGTCGCCCACGGCCCCCGCACCCCGAAGACCGCTCCCGGCCTGTACTTCACCGGCTTCACCAACCCGATCAGCGGCAATCTCCGCGAGATGGCGCTCGACGCGGTGAAGATCGCGAAGGCCGTCGCGAAGAGCGGGTCGGGGAGCGGCTCGGGTGGCGGCCCGGGGAGCGTGTCCCGCCTGCCGGGCTGAGCCCCCGCCCTGACGGCGAGACGACCCGCGTCGGTCCACTCGACAACTTCACCCGCCCACACCGTTCCTGACGTCGCATCAGTTCAGTAATCTGACAGAGCGTCAGTTAGCGGCTGTCTCACAGGAGCGGGCGGAAACGATGCTTGGATCGACCCACGGCACCCTCACCACCGACTCCCGCCGGGCCCGGGCCATCGCCTGTGGCGAGCGGTCCCGGCCTGCCGTGCACGGCAGGCCCGCCCAGGCGGGCGACCTGGACGTCAGCGGTCGGCCGCTGCACTCCGGCGTACCCGATCTGGACCGCTTCTTCCGCCCCCGATCCGTCGCCGTGGTCGGCGCCTCGGACGCCGAGGGCCGCCCGAACACCGGCATCACACGGCAACTGGCCGACTGGGCCGAGCGGGTCGGCGCCACGCTGTACCCGGTCCATCCGGACCGGCCGTCGGTGTTCGGCATCCCCTGCTTCCCTTCCGTTTCCGGGCTGCCCGAGCAGGTCGACCTGGCCGTGGTGCTGGTCGGCGACCCCGTCCCGGTGATCGAGGAACTGGCCGAGGCCAAGGCGCGGTTCGCGGTCGTCTTCGCGTCCGGGTTCGCGGAGACCGGGCCGGAGGGCGAGGCCGCCCAGCGGCGGCTGGCCGCCGCCGTGGAGCAGTCAGGGCTACGGCTGCTCGGGCCCAACACCAACCTCAACGCCTTCGAGCGGTTCCGCGACGACCTGGCCGGGCCGGCGATCGCGCTCATCACCCAGTCCGGCCACCAGGGCCGCCCCGTCTTCGCGCTGCAGGAACTCGGCATCCGCCTCTCCCATTGGGCCCCCACCGGCAACGAGGCCGACCTGGAGAGCGCGGACTTCCTCTCCTACTTCGCCGAGCAGCCCGAGGTCGGCGCCATCGCCTGCTACCTCGAAGGGCTGAAGGACGGCCGTTCCTTCCTGCTCGCCGCCGACCGGGCCGCCCGGCGGGGTGTGCCGGTGGTCGCCGTCAAGGTGGGACGTACCGAGACCGGCGCCCGCACGGCCGCCTCCCACACCGGCAAACTGACCGGCGCGGACGCCGTGGTGGACGCGGCGCTGCGCCAGTACGGCGTGATCCGGGTCGACGGGCTCGACGAACTCCAGGACACCGCCACCCTGTTGGCCCGGGCCCGCCCGCCGCGCGCCGACGGCGTCGTCGTCTACTCCATCTCCGGCGGCACGGGCGCGCACGCGGCGGACCTGGCGACCGCCGCGGGCCTGCACCTGCCGGTGCTGTCCGAGGCCAAGCAGGCCGAGCTGCACCAATGGATACCCGAGTACCTGAGCGTCGCCAACCCGGTCGACAACGGCGGGCACCCGGTCGGGGACGAGCGCGGCCGGAAGATCATCGACGCGATCCTCGACGACCCGGAGGTGGGCGTGCTGATCTGCCCGGTCACCGGGCCGTTCCCCCCGCTCAGCGACCGGCTCGTCCGGGACCTGGTGGACGCGGCCGAGCAGACCGACAAGCTGGTCTGCGTGGTGTGGGGTTCACCGGTCGGCACCGAGCCCGCCTACCGCGAGGTCCTGCTCGGCTCCTCCCGCGTGGCCACCTTCCGCACGGTCGGCAACTGCCTCACCGCCGTCCGCGCCCACCTCGCCCACCACCGCTTCACCGCCGCCTACCGCTCCCCCTTCGACGAGGCCCCGCGCACCCCCTCGCCGTCCTACCGCAAGGCGCAGGCCCTGATGCAGCCCGGCCGGCAGCTGAGCGAGCACGCGGCGAAGCAGCTGCTGCGGGCGTACGGCATCCGCGTACCGCGCGAGCAGTTGGTGACCAGCGCGGCGGCGGCCGTCCGCGCGGCCGGGCTCGTGGGCTACCCGGTGGTGATGAAGGCCTCCGGCGCCCGGATCGCGCACAAGACCGAACTGGGCCTGGTGAAGATCGGGCTGACCTCGGCCAGCCAGGTCCGCGACGCCTACCGCGAGCTGACCGACATCGCCCGTTACGAGGACGTCGCCCTGGACGGCGTCCTGGTCTGCCAGATGGTGGAGCAGGGCGTGGAGATGGTCGTCGGTGTCGCCCACGACGACCTGTTCGGCCCGACCGTGACCGTCGGGCTCGGCGGCGTGCTCGTGGAGGTGCTGCGCGACACGGCCGTAGGGGTGCCGCCCTTCGGGGAGGAGCAGGCGCGGGACATGCTCGCCGGGCTGCGCGGGCGGGCCCTGCTCGACGGGGTGCGGGGGCGGCCGGCGGCGGATCTGGACGCGCTGGTCGAGGTCGTCCTGCGGGTGCAGCGCATGGCCCTGGAACTCGGGGACCAGCTCGCGGAGCTGGACGTCAACCCGCTGATGGTGCTGCCGCAGGGGCAGGGCGCCGTGGCGCTGGACGCGCTGGCGGTGTGCCGCTGATGACCGGGGCCGCGGTGCTGCACACGACCGGCGACCACGTCCTGACCGTCACGCTCAACCGGCCCGAGAGCCTCAACGCCCTCACGCCCGGGCAGCGCGAGGACATCATCGGGCTGCTGTCGGAGGCGTCCGCCGCGGCGGAGGTGCGGGCCGTGGTGATCACGGGGACGGGCCGCGGCTTCTGCGCCGGGGCGGACCTCCGGGCCGCCGGCACGCCCGGCGAACGC
Organism: Streptomyces sp. WAC04114; assembly: GCF_019733245.1. NCBI lineage: Bacteria > Bacillati > Actinomycetota > Actinomycetes > Kitasatosporales > Streptomycetaceae > Streptomyces > Streptomyces sp. WAC04114. Next base: position 6,566 of record NZ_JAIGQA010000194.1, on the reverse strand, counting down.
CTCGCGGGCGATGTCGCCCGCACCCTGCGCACCGGCGCCCAGCGGCTGATCGCCGCCGTGCTCGACTGCGAGAAGCCGGTGATCGCGGCCGTGAACGGCACGGCGGCCGGGCTCGGCGCACATCTGGCGTTCGCCTGCGATCTGGTCCTCGCCGCCGAATCGGCCCGGTTCTTCGAGGTGTTCGTACGGCGCGGACTGGTCCCCGACGGGGGCGGTGCCTACCTCCTCCCGCGGCTCGTGGGCCCGCAACGCGCGAAGGAGCTGATGTTCTTCGGTGACGCGCTCGGCGCGGCGGACGCCGAACGCCTCGGGCTGGTCAACCGGGTCGTCCGTGACGAGGAGCTGGAGAAGACGGCGCGCGCCTGGGCCGAGCGTCTCGCTTCCGGCCCGACCCGTGCCCTCGCCCTGACCAAGCAGCTCGTCAACGCCTCCCTCGACACCGACCGCGCCGCCGCCTTCGCCGCCGAGGCCGCCGCACAGGAGATCAACATGACGACGGCGGACGCGCGGGAGGGCCTGCGGAGCTTCGTGGAACGGCGGACCCCGGAGTACCGGGGCCACTGACCCTTCCCACTCCCTCAGAGCCCTTCCCATCTGACGCCGCGTCAGTTTCAATGCCGGATGTGATGGGACAAGCAGGGATGGCGGAAGCCGCCGTCCGCTACCTCAGGTCGGTCCGCGCCACCGCCCCCGAGCCCGTCGACGCGCTGCCTCGCCCCGAGTTAAGGTGCGTCGGCGCCGACGAACGCGCTCCGCTCGACGCCCGGGAGTTCCGCCGGGTCCTCGGGAACTTCGCCACGGGCGTGGCCGTGATCACGGCACCCCCGGCCATCGGCGACGGCTCCCCCGCCGGCTTCGCCTGCCAGTCCTTCAGCTCCCTCTCCCTCGACCCTCCTCTGGTCGCCTTCATGGTCGGCCGGACCTCGACGACCTGGCCGCGGATCGCCCGCGCCGGGGTGTTCTGTGTGAACGTCCTGGGCTCCGGCCAGGGCGAGTTGTGCCGCGCCTTCGCGGTGAGCGGCGCGGACAAGTTCGCCGGCGTGGCGTACGACGCGGCGCCGGTGTCGGGCTCGCCGCGTCTGACGGGCGCCGTGGCGTGGATCGACTGCGCGATCCACGCCGTGCACACCGGCGGCGACCACCTCATCGTGGTGGGCCGGGTGAACGCCCTCGGCGCGGAGGACGCCGACGGCCCGCTCCTCTTCCACCGGGGGCGTTTCGCCCGGCTGGCGCCGCCGTAGCCGTAGCCCGCCCCGGCGGTCCGGCCCCGACGCCGCGAAAGCGGGTGTCCTGCGGGCCCGATGTGACGATCATGGGCAGGACACGGCCCCGCCGGGAAGGCACAGTCACCGTCACATGCACGCAGACGACAGCGCCGGGGAACCGGCCGAGCACGCCCGCTTCGCCCGCTACTTGACCGAGCTGGAGCAGGTCGCCGACGCCGACGAGATCGAGCTGGTCGGCGGTGTTCTCGCCGACCCGGATCCCGTGATGGCCCGGGCGGCCGTGGTGCGGCACCTCGACCGCCGGGCCGCCGAGCTGTGCCCCGAGCCCGTCTGGGAGGAGTGGGCCGAGGGCACGGCCCGGGTGGTGACCGGCCACCCCTTCCTGGTCCGGCGACTTGAGGAGTGGGCCCTGTTCCGGGCGGTCGCGCTTCGGCTGCCGTGGCACCGGGACGATCTGCTCGCGGCCTCCGACTGGTTCCAGTTGAAGGCCGCCGACGGAACGAACCCCGAGGCCCTCGCGCTCCTCGCCGAGAGCGGCCGGACGAAGCGGATCCGCAACACCGCCCGGGAGAGCCTCGGGCGGCAGGCCGGGGGCTGAACTTCCGGGACCGCCCGGTCAGGCCACCGCCACCTCGTTCGCCACCCTCCGCCGGATCACCAGCGCCATCAGCGCCGCCGCCGCGCACAGCGCCCCGGAGGCGTACCAGACCACGTCGTACGACCCGAAGGCGTCCCGTGCGACACCGCCCAGGAAGGCGACGAGGGCCGCCCCGACCTGGTGGGAGGCGAGGACCCAGCCGAAGACGATCGCGCTGTCCTCGCCGTACTGCTCGCGGCACAGGGCGAGGGTGGGTGGGACGGTGGCGACCCAGTCGAGGCCGTAGAAGACGATGAAGAAGATCATCGGCGGGTGGGCCGCGGGGCCGAGCAGGAGCGGCAGGAACATCAGGGACACGCCCCGCAGCGCGTAGTACACCGCCAGCAGGCGGCGCGGCTCGAAGCGGTCGGTGAACCAGCCGGAGGCGATCGTGCCGACGACGTCGAAGACGCCGATGACCGCGAGCAGGGAGGCGGCGGCCTGGACGGGCATGTGGTGGTCGTGGGCCGCGGGGATGAAGTGGGTCTGGATCAGGCCGTTGGTGGAGGCGCCGCAGATCGCGAAGGTGCCGGCGAGCAGCCAGAACGGCCCGGTGCGCACGGCGGACAGCAGCACGGTCACGGCCCGGCGGGCGGCGCCGGGGACGGGCGGCGGCTTCGGCACGAACTCGGCGGCGCCGTACGGCTTCTGACCCACGTCGGCCGGGTGGTCGTGCAGCAGGAGCCACACGAAGGGCACGACCGCGAGCGCGGCGAGCGCGACCGTCACGGCCGCCGGACGCCAGTCGTACCGGTCGATGATCCAGGACAGCAGAGGCAGGAAGATCAGCTGGCCGGAGGCCGAGGCGGCGGTGAGGATGCCGCTGACCAGGCCGCGCCGTGCGGTGAACCAGCGGTTGGTGACGGTCGCGGCGAAGGCCAGCGCCATGGAGCCGGAACCGAGCCCGACGAGCAGCCCCCAGCACAGCATCAGCTGCCAGGCCGCGGTCATCCACACGGTGAGCCAGGAACCGGCCGCGATCACGGTCAGGGCGACCGCGACGACCCGGCGGATGCCGAAGCGGTCCATCAGGGCCGCCGCGAACGGGGCGGTCAGACCGTAGAGCGCCAGGTTCACCGAGACGGCGGCGCCGATCGTGCCGCGCGACCAGTCGAATTCGTCGTGCAACGGATCGATGAGCAGGCCCGGCACCGACCGGAAGGCGGCGGCACCGATGATCGTCACGAAGGTGACGGCGGCGACGAACCAGGCGCGGTGCACCCGCACACGGGTCGGCTTCGGTGGCTGCTGGACGGCCGCTGCTTCGGTTGTCTGGGTCACGACATAGAGCTTCCGATCTGCGGCGCACTCCATCGAGTGGCCCGAAGGACAGCATTCGTTAGGATCGGGCCATGAGCCGTGAGCCGGAGTTCCGCCCGCACCGGGTCGTCGTCCTCGCCCTCGACGGCCTGCTCCCGTTCGAGCTGGGCATCCCGCACCGCATCTTCGGCCGCCCCCGTGACGCCCGGGGACGCCTGCTGTACGAGGTCGTCACCTGCTCGATCCGCCCGCCGGGCCCGGTGCGGACCGACGCCGACTTCGCCGTCCAGGTCGAGCACGGCCCGGATGCCCTGGCCACGGCCGACACCGTGATCGTCCCGGCGTCGTACGAACTCGGCCCGGTCTTCGAGCAGGGCGTGCTCACCGCCGAACTGGCCGCCGCCCTCGCCCACATCCGCCCGGGCACCCGGCTCGCCTCCATCTGCACCGGCGTCTACGTCCTCGCCGCCGCCGGTCTCCTCGACGGCCGGCCCGCCACCACGCACTGGGCCGACGCCGACCGTCTCCAGCGGCTGTTCCCCCGGATCGAGGTCGACCCGGACGTCCTGTTCATCGACGACGGCGACGTCCTGACCTCCGCCGGCGTCGCGGCCGGCATCGACCTGTGCCTGCACATGGTGCGCCGCGACCACGGCACGGCGGTCGCCAACGAGGTGGCCCGCCGCACGGTCGTACCGCCGCACCGCGACGGCGGTCAGGCGCAGTACATCCACCGGCCGGTGCCCGACCCGCAGCAGGCGACCACGACGTCGGCCCGCGCCTGGGCCCTGGGCCGTCTCCACGAGCCGATCCAGCTGCGCGACATGGCCGCCCAGGAGTCCATGTCGGTGCGCACCTTCACCCGCCGCTTCCGCGAGGAGACCGGCGTCAGCCCCGGCCAGTGGCTCACCCAGCAGCGCGTGGAGCGGGCCCGCCACCTGCTGGAGTCCACCGACCGCTCCGTCGACCAGGTGGCCCGGGACGCGGGCTTCGGCACGGCCCAGTCGATGCGCCAGCACCTCCAGTCGGCCCTCGGTGTCACACCCACCGCCTACCGGCGCACGTTCCGGGCGGAGAACGACACCGCGGCCGCCGTCAGAAAGTGAGCACCGCCCGCGCCACCCGTCCCGCCTCCGCGTCGGCCGCCGCCTCCTCGAAGTCCTCGACCGGGTAAATCCGGGTGACCAGTTCGTCGAGCAGGAGGCGCCCCTGGCGGTACAGCCCGGCGTACAGGGCGATGTCCCGCTGGGGGCGGGAGGAGCCGTAGCGGCAGCCCAGGATGGACTTGTCGAGGTACATCGAGGAGACGCGGAAGGACGCCTCGGCCGTGGCGGGCGGGACCCCGAGCAGGATCGCCTGGCCGTGCCGGTCCAGCGCGTCGATCGCCTGCCGGATCAGCTCCACGCGGCCGACGCACTCGAAGGCGTGGTCCACGCCCGTGGGCAGCAGGTCGCGCAGGCCCCCGGCCGAGGTGAGGAAGTCGGTCGCACCGAACCGCCGCGCCGCCTCCTCCTTCGCCGGGTTGGCGTCGACGGCCACGATCCGTCCGGCGCCCGCGAGCCGCGCCCCCTGGAGCACGTTCAGGCCGATGCCGCCCGCCCCGATGACCAGGACGCTGTCGCCCCGGTCCACCCGCGCCCGGTTCAGTACGGCGCCCACCCCGGTCAGCACGCCGCATCCGATGAGCGCGGCCGAGGTCATCGGGATGTCGTCGGGGATCCGGACCGCCTGGACGGCCTTGACGACGGTGCGCTCGGCGAACGCCGAGTTGGACGCGAACTGGTGCACCGGCGAGCCCTCGTGGCCGAAGGGCCGGCCCGGGCGTCCGATGGCCTGCCGGCACATGGTCGGCCGGCCCCGGTCGCACTCCGCGCACGTGCCGCAGTTCGCCAGGGTGGACAGGGCCACAGGGTCACCGGGCGCGACATGGGTGACGCCCTCACCCACCGCCTCCACGACCCCGGCCCCCTCATGGCCCAGCACCACGGGCACCGGGAAGGGGATGGTCCCGTCCACCACCGACAGATCGCTGTGACACAGCCCGGCCGCCGAGATCGCCACCCGTACCTCACCCGGCCCGGGCTCGCGCACCTCCAGGTCCGTCACGACCCGGACCTGCTTCCCGTCGAAGATCACGCCTCGCATCACACGGCCCCCTTGGGCTCCCTGGGCAGACCGAGCACACGCTCGGCGATGATCGTGCGCTGGATCTGGTCGGAGCCTCCGTAGATCGTGTCGGCCCGTGAGAAGAGGAACAGGTGCTGCGCGGCGTCCAGTTCGTACGGCGCCGACGCCGACCAGTCGGCGGGACCCACTCCGGCCGCCGCGCCCCGCACCAGCACCGCCAGCTCCCCGAGCCGCTGGTGCCAGCCGGCCCACAGCAGCTTGGCCACGCTCGGGGCACCCGGGTCTCCACAACCCCCCAGTGTGCGCAGGGCGTTCCAGCGCATCGTCCGCAGTTCCGCCCACTGCCGCACGAGCCGCTCCCGTACGACGGGATCCCGCACCGCTCCCGACTCCACGGCGGCCCGCACCACAGCGTCCAGTTCCTCGGCGAACCCGATCTGCTGGGCAAGGGTGGACACCCCGCGCTCGAAGCCGAGCAGGCTCATGGCGACGCGCCACCCGTCGCCCTCCCCGCCGACGACGTGCTCGGCGTGCGCGCCGTCGAAGAACACCTCGTTGAAGTCGCTGGTGCCGGTCATCTGGCGGATGGGGCGGACCTCGATCCGGCCGGGCTGGTCCATGGGGACGAGCAGGAAGGTCAGCCCGTGGTGCCGTACCGAGCCGGGCTCGGTCCTGGCCAGCACGAAACACCAGTCGGCCTCGCGGGCGAGCGACGTCCAGATCTTCTGCCCGGTCACCCGGTACGTCCGGCCGTCCGGCTCGCGCACGGCCGCGGTACGGACACCGGCCAGGTCCGATCCGGCGCCGGGCTCGCTGTAGCCCTGGCACCAGAGTTCCGCACCGGCGGCGATCGGCGGCAGGAACCGCGCCTTCTGCTCGTCGGTGCCGTGGGCGAGGAGCGTGGGCGCGAGCAGGTTCTCCCCGATGTGCCCGGACCGCGCGGGCGCCCCGGACCGCGCGTACTCCTCGGCCCAGACGACCTGCTGGGTGAGGGTGGCCCGGCGATTGCCGTAGCCGTCCTCGCCCCAACCGAGCCCGATCCATCCGGCTGCGCCGAGGGTGTGTTCCCACGTGCGTCGGTCCTGAGCGTCCCTGGCATGCGCCGTCAGCCAGTCGCGCACCTCGGCGCGAAAGTCCTCATCCTCTTGCCCGAACCCGAACTCCATGCTCGACCGCCTTAGGTTGGCCAGGTCCCTCACACGGGCAGTGGGGGCAACTCCCCAGGGGCGCGGGGAACTGCGCGACAAGCCACGACGAGACCCGCACCCGCCGGACAACCCCCGCCTCCCGAGCTACTGGGCATTCGGCCGTTCCCC
>NZ_JAIGQA010000193.1:0-14428 GCF_019733245.1 Streptomyces sp. WAC04114 | reverse complement strand
GCCCCCCGGGTGTCTGCCCCCGCCGCGGCGTCTGCGGCGACTTCGCGGCCTCGGCTTCGGCCTTGGCGTCGCTCACCGCGGCCGCAGCCTGCCTCCCCGCCTCGTCGGCGGCCGCGGCGGCGTCGAGCGAGGCCGCCGAGCCCGCGCCGAGCTCCGGAGTCCGGCTTTCGTACGACGCGTCGCCGGGGCCGGCCGTGGCTGCTTCCTCGGGTTGCGGCGGTGAGGGCGCGCCCGCTGTCGACTGGTCGCCGAACGCCGTGGTGACGGTCCGGATCGCCTCGGTCAGCTCCCCCGGGATCACCCAGAACGTGTTGTTGTCGCTGTTCGCCAGGTGCGGGAGCGTCTCCAGGTACTTGTAGGCCAGGATCTTCGCGTCGGCGTTGTTGCGGTGGACCGCCTGGAAGACGAGGTCCACCGCCTTCGCCTCACCGTCCGCCCGCAGGATCATGGCCTGTTGCGTACCCTGCGCCTCCAGGATGTCCTTCTGCTTCGTGCCCTCCGCGGTGAGGATCTTGGCCTGCCGCTCACCCTCGGCGTGCAGGATGGCCGCGCGCTTGTCCCGCTCGGCGCGCATCTGCTTCTCCATCGCCTCCTTGATGGTGTGCGGTGGATCGATGGCCTTGATCTCGACGCGGTTGACCCGGATGCCCCACTTGCCGGTGGCGTCGTCGAGGACCGCGCGCAGCCGGGAGTTGATCTCCTCGCGCGAGGTGAGGGTCTCCTCCAGGTCCATGCTGCCGATGACGTTCCGGAGCGTGGTCACGGTGAGCTGATCGATCGCCTGCAGGTAGTCGGCGACCTCGTAGGCGGCCGCCCGCGGGTCGGTGATCTGGTAGTAGAGAACGGTGTCGATGTTGACCACGAGGTTGTCCTCGGTGATCACCGGCCTGGGGTCGGACGAATAGACCTGCTCGCGCACGTCGAGCTTGGTGTTGATGCGGTCCGCCACCGGCAGGAGCAGGTTCAGCCCGGGCTGCAGCGTCCGGCGGTAGCGGCCGAACCGCTCGACGTTGTAGCGGCGCGCCTGCGGGACGATCCGCACGCTGGAGGCCACGAGGAAGACGACGACGAGGGCCGCCACCAGGGCGAGGACGACAACTGGTTCCACAGTGCTGCCTCCGTTGCTGTGCGTTCAGCGGTTGCCTTCGGCGGTTGTGTTCAGCGGTTGCGTTCAGCCGTTCACGGGAGAAGCTCGCGGGGGTAGACGATGGCCGTGGCGCCCTCGATCTCCATGACGTCGACCAGCGCTCCCACCGGGATGACGTGGCTCTCGTCGAGCGCGCGGGCGGACCACTCCTCGCCGGAGAGCTTGATCAGACCGCGGGTCGCGGTGACCTCCTGCATGACCTCGGCCCGTCTGCCGATCAGCGCGTCGCTGCCGTCGCGGGTGAGGGGTTGCTGTGTCATCTGCCGCAGCGCGACAGGACGGACGACGATCAGGCCCGCGGCCGCCGCGACTCCGAGGGCCACGAACTGGCCGACCACGCCGATGCCCACACCGGCGACGACGGCGGCGACCAACGCGGCACCCGCCAGGAGACCGAAAACCAGGGTCAGGGTGAAGAACTCCGCGACGCCCAGTGCTGCGGCGGCGAGCAGCCACACGAACCACGCCATCGAATCGCCCTTCTCCGGGGGCCCTCACCACCAAGCTACCGCCCGGAACTCCGGACAGCACAGACACGGGTCGGCAGTGGTTCCGGGTCAGGGCCGCAGTGGTTCCGCGTCAGGGCCAGGACCTCAGCGTGTGGACCGTCAGGAAGACGCAGAGCGTCAGCTGCACCGCACCGATGCCCCGGTGCCCGATCCGCAGCAGTAAGACGGCCGTTGCACCGAGCGCCAGGGCCAGAGCGCCGAAGCCCAGCACCGTCGCCCAGTCCGGAGACGGCACGCCGTCCGCTGTCCGTCCGGAGCCGGCGTCCATCCGGTTCATCCCCCGGACGGCAAGCACGATGGCGACCAGCAGCCCGGCCGCCACGTCCGCCACCAGGACTCCCGGCTCTTCCCCTCCAAGCCGTGTGGCGTGTATCACGGAGGTCGCGTTTGAGCGTGATGCCAGGGGGCTTTCCGTACCCACCCCTGACGCCGGATCCACGGATGCGAGGATGAACCGCCATGACAGCAGGGTGGTGTTCACGCACAGGACGGGCCGCGGTGTTCGCGGCCGTCTGTGTGGTGCTCGCCGCTCTGGGACACGTCCTGATGGCGGAGGCCGCGGTGGCCTGGTGGGCGCTGGTCGCCGGAGCCGCGGCGGTCGGCGGTGCGGCGTGGCTGGTGGCCGGCCGGGAGCGCGGACTCCACGTCGTCGTTCCGTTCACGGTCGCCGCCCAGACAGCGCTGCACGCGTGGTTCTCCTTCACGCAGACGGCCGTGAGCCCGGCGCCGTCGCCCTCGATGCCGGCGCACACGTACGCCATGGAGCACGGCTCGCACGCCATGGAGCACGGCTCGCCCTCCATGCCCATGTCCCACTCGGGCCACGGCATGGACGGCACGGCCGCCATGGGCCACGGCATGGACGGCATGGACACCTTGGCGTCGGCAGGGCACGGCATGGCCGGCATGTCCTCCACCGGCATGCTCGCGGCGCACCTGCTGGCCGCCCTGCTCTGCGGGCTGTGGCTCGCGCACGGCGAGCGTGCCGCCTTCCGCGTCCTGCGGGCGCTGGCCGGATGGCTCGTCGCGCCCCTGCGGTTGCTGCTGCGTCTTCCGGCACCGCCGCACCGCCCCCGCGTCCGCGCCCGCCGCGGTGATTCCGCCCGGGCACCACGCAGGCTCCTTCTCACCCACGCCATCACCACTCGGGGTCCGCCCGTGGGGACCGCTGTCGCCTGAGACAGCCGGCTTCCCGACCACCCACGGCGCCACCGTGCCCGGGCGGCTCGGGCACCGGTCGAACGCCGCGCCGCGCATCCGCCTGTGATGCGCCACCGTGCGCGCGTACGGCCGCACCCCACACCCTCACCGGATCCACCGGCCCCTGCGCCGGCCCGGATGCCGGATTCCCGAGAAGGACACCAGGTGATCACTTCTGTCCTGCCCACCTCGCGCGACAAGACGGTGCACGCCGACACCACGACGCCCGCCGAGGAGTCGATAACGGCGTGGGCGCTCGCGGCCCGCGGCGGCGACCCCGAGGCCGTCGAACGCTTCGTCCGCGCCCTGCATCGCGACGTCCGCCACTACGTCACCTACCTGGGAGCGGACCCCCAGGCCGCCGACGACCTCGCCCAGGAGACGTTCCTGCGCGCACTCGGCAGCCTGCACCGCTTCGAAGGCCGCTCCTCGGCCCGCACCTGGCTGCTGTCCATCGCCCGCCGCGCGGTGATCGACAGCTTCCGCCACGCCGCCGCCCGGCCCCGCCTCGCCGACACCGACGACTGGCAGTGCGCCGCCGAACGGGTCCAGCCGCGCGGTCTGCCCGGCTTCGACGACGGCGTCGCGCTCGCCGAACTGCTGGCCGAGCTGCCCGAGGACCGGCGTGAGGCGTTCGTCCTCACCCAACTCGTCGGACTTCCCTACGCGGAGGCCGCACACCTCAGCGACTGCCCGATCGGCACCGTCCGGTCCCGGGTCGCCCGCGCCCGCACCTCCCTGGTCGCGTCGCTGCGGGACGCGGAACGCTCGGGGCCGGTGAGGACCGCGGCCTGACACACCGTGAGACAGCCGCCGGTCGCCCCGGGCGCGCGGTCCCGCAGCAATGGAGGGGGACGCGTTCGGCTACTGCACGTCCACGAAGTCGCCGGTCGCGCTGACGGCCGGGGTGGTGGTGGTCCCCGCGAAGTTCCAGCGCCAGTAGCCGTCTTCGGCCGCGGGGGCCGTGGTCGTCAGGGTGCCGGTGCTGGAGGTGTACACGGTCTTGACCGTCGTGTACGTCGTGGTGCCGGCCTTGCGGAACTGGAGCTTGACCGGCTGGTTGGTGTAGCCGCGGTAGTCGAGCGTGTCCCAGTTGGCCCGGCTGAGCTTGCCGGTGATCGTGAGCGTCTTGCCCTTGGCTATCGGCTCGGGGCTCGCGTTGACGGTCAGCTGGGAGTGCCGCTGGAGCCGGGTGGTGGTGTAGGCCCAACGGTCGGTGTAGCTGCCGTCGTTGGCGGACACCTGGGCCTGGACCTTCCATGTGCCGGCGTCGGCGTTCGTGAGCCACCAGTCCGGCTCGAAGGTGAAGGTCTTCGAGCAGGTCGACGTGGTGCTGCTGGAGGCGACGCAGTCGGCCGGGGTGGTGGTCTCGTTGGGATCGATCACGCCGTCGGCGCTGTAGTAGGGGTCGGAGCCGTCCGGGCCCCGCCACAGGGTGAAGTCCGCGTCCCAGATGCCCGACGGGTCGGTGGCGGTCACGGAGACCGTGATCGTCCTGTCGGCCGTGTCGACCACGATGTTCTTTCCGCCATTGACGACGACGCCGTCGACCCGGATGTCGCCCACGTTGTCGTCCGCGTGGGCACCGGGCACGGCCAAACCGGCCACTCCGGCGACGGCGGTGAGGACGGCAAGGGCAGCGCGCTTGCGCATGTGTCTCCTTCACGGAGCGATGACTGATGCCTGATGAGATGAGCGATGACTGATGAGCAGCGCCCGCCGAGCGGGGCAGGGCGGGGCGGGGCGGGTCAGGCCGGGTGACCGGGGGGGGCGAGGATCGTCCAGTGACGAGGGAGGTCAGGTCTCCCGCTGCCGGATCACCGTGGAGCGTCGCTTCGACGAACGCCGATGACTCACTGCTGCACGCGGTGCCACTCTGATCCCCCGGTTCACGTCGGCCTGCCCGGGGCACAGCCGTCACACGGACTGGCCCGATGTATCCAGCGCGCCGGGGCCCTCGGACGTCACCCGGACGCCGGTGCCCCCGCGGTGAGCAGCGCCTCAGACCTCAGACCCGCATCCCCGGTACGTGCCGCGGTTCGGCGACGAGGCCGAAGATGACGAGCACGGACAGGGCCATGGTCGCGACCGACCACCACGGGAACGCGGACAGGAACATCAGCTGGCCCACCAGGCAGGCCGAGGCCAGCACGATCCCGGTGAGCCGTGCCGCCCGCGACCCCACGAGCACGCCCACGCCCGCCAGGAGCTGCGCGATGCCGACGATGATCCAGATCCAGCCCCAGGCGTCGTAGTTGAAGACGAGGAGGCGTTGGCCGTGGTCGTAGGTCGTCTCGTAGTAGCCGTGGTCCAGCAGGGCGACGAAGCCGTTGGTGATGTCGAACAGGCCGCTGAGCAACAGCAGGACCCCTGCGAAGGCCACCCAGTGCGATCGCTCCAGGGGTGGCCTCGGTCGGTCTTCCGCGGCGGCGGGCTCGGGCTGCATGCCTCCACCTCAGTGGTGGACCGGTCCACTCGCAACAGGTGAGGAGCCGCCGGGGTGACGGGGACGGCCGAGAGGACGGCGTCCGACCCCCGGCTTACGCTGGTCGGGGGGCCGCTGTCCGGGGCACGGTGCACGTCGGAAGGGGCGCCTCCATGGACGAGTACCCGCTGATCGAGAACCACGGCCTGATCGGTGATCTGCAGACCGCGGCGCTGGTGACCACGGACGGGACGGTCGACTGGTTCTGCTGTCCGCGCTTCGACTCGCCCAGCGTGTTCGGCGCGCTGCTGGACAAGAACGACGGCGGCCACTGCACGGTCAGGCCCGCTCACACGACGTACACGACCAAGCAGCTGTACCTGCCCGACACGGCGATCCTGGTGACCCGGTTCATGACCGAGGCGGGCGCGGGTGAGGTGCTCGACTTCATGCCGGTGACCGGCACGACGGTCACCCCGAGCCACCGGCTGGTCCGCCTGGTCCGCTGTGTGCGCGGCAGCATGACCTTCGAGATCGACATCGCGCCCCGCTTCGACTACGGGCGCAAGCCGCACGAGCTGCACGTCACCGAGCACGGCGCGGTCTTCGTCTCGGAGGGGCAGAACCTGACGGTCCACCCCATCCGTGAACCGGACGACGACCGGCTGCTGAACTCCCTCACGGTCGACAAAGACCTGCATCTCGCGGTCGCCCTCCAGGCGGGGCAGCAGCGCGGACTGGTCCTGGAGTCCGCCGCCGACGGGCCGCCCCGGGAGATCCGGCTCGCCGAGTTTCAGCAGACCTTCGACGACGCCATCCGGTACTGGCGGACCTGGCTGAGCAGGTCCCGGTACTCCGGGCGCTGGCGCGAGGCGGTGGAACGCTCCGCCATCACGCTGAAGCTCATGACCTACGCCCCCACCGGCGCCGTGGTGGCGGCCCCCACGACGGGGCTGCCCGAACAGCTGGGCGGCGAGCGCAACTGGGACTACCGGTTCACCTGGATCCGGGACGCCTCCTTCTCCGTGTACGCCCTGCTGGGCATGGGGTTCACCGAAGAGGCCCGGGCGTTCATCGGGTGGCTCGGCGAGCGCATCAAGGAGCGGGCCGGTGGCGAAGGGGGTTCCGGGCCGCTGAACATCATGTACGCGGTCGACGGCTCCTCCGATCTGAAGGAGGAGACCCTGGACCACTGGGAGGGCTACGAGGGGTCGGCCCCGGTACGCATCGGGAACGGCGCCGCCACACAGATCCAGCTGGACATCTACGGCGAGGCGCTGGACAGCATCTACTTCGCCCACCGGCACGGGATCCATCCCGGGCACCGGCAGTGGACCGGGCTGCTCGCCGTGCTCGACTGGCTGACGGAACACTGGGACCAGGCGGGAGAGGGCCTGTGGGAGACCCGTGGAGGCCGCCGGCACTTCACCTACGGCCGGGTGATGTCGTGGGTCGCCTTCGACCGCGCGCTGCGGCTCGCGCAGGCCACGGGCCGCCCGGCCACCGCCGCACGCTGGAGCAGCGTGCGGGACACCATCTACGAGCAGGTCATGGAGCGTGGGTGGAACGAGTCGCGCGGAGCCTTCGTCCAGCACTACGGCGGCGATGTGCTCGACTCCTCGCTGCTGCGGATGCCGACGGTCGGCTTCATCACGCCCGAGGACCCGATGTGGGCCTCCACGCTGGACGCGATGGAGCAGGAACTGGTCACCGACAGCCTGGTGTACCGGTACAACCCCGAGGCCTCACCCGACGGGTTGCGCGGCTCCGAGGGCACCTTCTCGCTGTGCACCTTCATGTACGTCGACGCACTCGCCCGCGCCGGGCGGACCGACCAGGCCCGGCTCGTCCTGGAGAAGATGCTCGGATACACCAACCATCTCGGCCTGTACTCCGAGGAGATCGCCCTGACCGGACGCCAACTGGGTAACTTCCCGCAGGCGTTCACCCACCTGGCGCTCATCGACGCGGCCATCACCCTCGACGCGGCGCTGAACCGGCGCTGACGGTCAGCCCGGGGTGCTCGTGCCCGCGGAACCTTGCGGTGCGGGTCCGAGCAGCACGAGGGTGTCCCCCTCGGCGGGCGCGACCTCCCGCCCCTCGGTGACCGGTTCGAGCCGGCCGTCGGCCCGGACGACGAACAGCGTGTCGTGCCCGGTGGGCCGCTGCTCGGAGGCGGGCTGCACCAGGAAGCGGGCCCCACGCTCATGTCGGGCCGCCAGGGTGTCCCGGACGAGACCGGCCCCGAAGAGCACACCGCCCCCGGTGTACGGGGCGACCACGCCCTGGCCGCCGGGCGGGGGGCCGACGCGGTAGACCGGTCCCTCGACCCTGTTCTGCACGACGACGGAGGCGAGCGCGTTGAAGTCGTCGTCGTCCGTGAGCAGGAGGACGGCCGTGACGCCCTCCAGGCGGGTTTCGGGGTCGGTCACGGTGGCCAGGAGTTCGCCCGGGGCCAGCTCGATCCCCGCCGTCCTGATCCGGTCCCGTTCCCGCGGGTGTCCGGCCCACATCAGCACGGCGAGACCGGCCGTGCGCAGCGACCGTGCCAGATCGATCGCCCAGGGCGCGCCGCCCACCAGCAGGGGCCGGGTCCGCGCCGGCCGGACGACGCCGAGCCTGGCGGCCACCGGCCGGGCCGTCAGCGCGTACACCAGGACGGTTCCGACGATCACCAGGAACGTGATCGGCAGGATCTTCTCGGCGCCGTGCAGCCCCTTGTCGACGAGCGCGGCGGAGAACGTGGAGGCGGTGGCGGCGGCGACGATGCCCCGGGGTGCCATCCAGCCGATGAATCCGCGTTCCCCGGGGCCGAGCCGCGTCCGTGCCGCCGCCCCCACGGCGACCAGTGGCCTCACCACCAGGACGAGCGCGGCGACGAGCGCCAGTGAGGGCAGGAGCACGGGAACCACGGACTTCGGCGTGACCGTGGCCGAGATGGAGACGAACAGAAGACCGATGACCAGTTCGACGACGGTCTCGAAGAAGGGCCGCTGCGCCGGCATGTCGAAACCGGGGATGTTCACCAGCGCCATCCCCATGACGATCGCCGCGATGAGCCCGGTGTCGTCGAACACCGCGTCGCACCCGGCGGACACCGCGACGACGGCCGCCAGCTGCGCGAGCGTCCCCAGCGTCCCGACGAGCCGCAGCCTGCGCAGGGCCAGCCACAGCAGTGCGACGCCGACCACACCGCCGGCGAGGCCGACGGCGATGCTCCCGGCGAACGTCCCGAACCGGAACCCCTGGTCGTCCTGGAAGCGGACGATGACGTGGAAGACGACCGCCCCGAGGATGCCGCCGAGGGGGTCGATCAGGGACCCTTCCCAGATCAGGATCCTGCGCACCCGGTCGGTGGGCCGGACGTGGTCGAGCAGGGGGCCGACGACGGTCGGCCCGGACACCACGAGGATCACGCCGACCATCACCGAAACCGTGAGGGGGACGTCGAACAGCACGGTGACCAGTCCCAGACAGGCTCCCCAGGTGGCGAGGATCCCCAGCGCGATCAGCCGGGCCACCACGCTCCGCGTCTCGCCCTTCAGATACCGCAGATCGAGGCCCAGCCCGGCGTCGTAGAGGATCACGGCCACCGCGAGCGACACCAGGGCCGTGAAGTCGGGCGCCAGTTGGTCGGGGTGGACGACGTCGGTGAGTGCTCCGGCGGTGAAGCCGGCGGGCAGCAGCACGATCAGCGACGGGACGCGCAGCTGGTGCGCGAGGATCTGGGAGCCCACCGCGAGCACGACGACCAGGCCGATGCCCAGCAGGATCCGGTCTTCGGTCATGTCGGTCCCGTCCCTGTCGAACGCGGCGGTGCGGCCGCGGGGTCAGCCGCCGGTGGCGAATCCGGGGAAGAGGGTCATGCCTCCGTCGACGTAGAGGGTGGTGCCCACGACGTAGTCCATGAGGTCGGAGGCGAGGCCGACGGCCGCGTGGGCGATGTCCTCGGGGGCGCCGACGCGGCCGTAGGGGATCAGCCGCAGGAGGTCCCGCTCGGCGTCCTGGGTCTCCCAGGCGCTGCGGTTGATGGGGGTCTTGATGGCGCCGGGGGCGATCGCGTTCACCCGGATCTTCTTCGGGGCGAGTTCCTGGGCCAGGGTCTCCATCATCATCCGCACACCGCCCTTGGAGGAGGCGTAGTTGACGTGCCCCGACCACGGGATGAGCTGGTGCACCGAGCTCATGCAGATGATCTTGCCCGCGGCGCGGGACACCTCGGGGACGACCCCGCGGCGCAGGAACTCCTTGGTCGCCTCGCGGGCGCAGAGGAACTGCCCGGTGAGGTTGACGTCGAGGACCTTCTGCCACTGGGCGAGCGTCATCTCGGTGAGTGCGGAGTCACGCTGCAGCCCGGCGTTGGCGACCAGGATGTCGATCGTCCCGAACTCCTCGACCATCCGCTGCGTCATGGCGACGACCTGGTCCTCGTCGGACACGTCCGCCTCGTAGGCCGCCGCCCGCACCCCGAACGAGGTGATCTCCTCGACGACCTTCTCGGCCTCCTCCCGGCCGGCCACATAGTTGACGACCACGTCCGCTCCGGCCCTGCCCAGGCCGATGGCCGTGGCCTTGCCAATGCCGGAGTTGGCCCCGGTCACCAGCGCCTTCTGGCCCCGGAGCAGATGGGCGGGGATCACGCCCTGGGGTGCGCCCTCGGTGGAACTCACGATCGACTGCCTCCTGCGCTCGCACGGCCCCGCACGGTCGGGCCGCGGCCCGTCGCGCTCGCGCGTCACACAACCACCGGGGGCGGCGGGCGTCGCCGACGGCGGGCTGGTGTTGCGCTGCCTGGCCGAGAAGGTTCCCCCGGCCGGAGACGACGTCCGGTGTCCGGCCCGGCGGCTAGGCGGGGCGCTCGTAGAGCTGCAGGAGGCCGCCGAGGGAGAAGCACAAGGCGCCGACCAGGGTGCCCCAGTTGGCGATGTCGGCGTTGATCAGGCTCCCGGTGGAGGGGCGGGTGAAGGCGGCGAGCGCCGAGAGCATGAAGAGGACGGACCCGAGCTGGTTCACGGCGACGATCCACCAGCCGAGACTGCGGCGGCGGACGCACAGCCGGCCGTGGCAGATCTCGACGAACCCGAGGTGCCCGGAGATCAGGAAGAGCACGCATCCGATGACGTCCGGCGCCCAGATCAGCCGGTTGATCTGCTGGACGGTCAGCCCTTGGAGGAAGGAGTCCAGCAGGTCGACGGCGAACACCAGGGTGCCGGCGAAGAGGACGAACGCGCTCAGCCAGTCCACCCGCCCCGGCTCGTAACTCCACCAGCGCCAGCCGTGGGTGACGAGCCGCCCTTCACCGCCGGGGACATGGCGGGGAGCGTTGACGACCTGGAGCAGGGAGACGTAGCCGCCGGTGTTGAAGAACAGGCCGCCGGCGAAGTACATGGAGGCGCAGGTGGTCGCGTCGCCGGAGCCGAACTGGGCGATACCGGCGCCCAGCGCGAAGAGGGCTCCGCCGATGACGAAGGCGGTCGCGGCGGTGGCGTTGAGCCTGCGCAGGCGGCGGAGCGCCACGTCACCGGCACTGGTGTGCCGCGTGGTGGCCGAGCCGGGCGGCCGCACGGCGAGGGTCCCGCGCCGTCGGGCGGGCCGTGACTCCCATACGGCGGTGCCGCCGTCCGGGAGGTGCCAGGTGAGCCGGGTGGTGAACGGTCCCGCTCCCTCGGCGTGTTGCTCGGTTCGTGCCACCGGCCGAGCGTAGATCGCCGGCCAGGCGGTCCCGCGGGCGAAACGCCGCGCCCCCGCCAGTGCGTCGCGCGCCCCTGGTGCACCCCTCACGGCGGTGCGAATCTGAGGGCCCATGCCCGTGCATATCAGCTGACAGAGGTGTCGATGGACAGCATCTGGTCGCTGCTCGGCCTTCTCTTCGTCATATCGATCCCGCTGCTGATGGTCCTGTTCGCCATCGTCGATGCGCAGCGGTCGGACCATGACTGGCAGCGATATACGGTGCCGCCGATGCCCCGGCGCCCACGCGTGACCGCGAACCCGGCCCGGTTCTTCGCGGGGGCAGGGGGGATCGAGGACACGATGCCGCCACCGCCTCGGGCACACGGTCCGCGCTGAGGTGCCGCTCAGACCGGCCGTGTCCCGGACATCAGCAGCTGGTGTGTCCGCGTGTCGGCGGCGACGAAGCCTCGGGTCGTCCCGGCCGTCAGTAGCGGTGGCCAGGCCAGTACTCGTCCGTCCAGCGGTCCTCCTCGGGGAGCCCGAGCAGCCGTATCCGGTGCTGCAGCTCCTCCGGCGCGCCCGATGCGCGGAGCCGGGCCGCCGCGTGGCCGAGGAGCCAGGCGACCAGGTCGGCACGCATCTTCTCCGCGTCGTTCTCGTACCAGTCGACGCTCCACGGCAGGCGGTCCCCCAGGAGTTCGTACTCCCATTCCGCCGCCGCCTCGGCCAGCCGCAGGTCGCCGAGGTGCCCGGTCTGCCGCTCCCATTCGGCGAGCCAGGGATCCAGCGTTCCGGACGCCTCGGCGCACAGCGCGAAGACCTGGTGTGCCGGTACGACCGCGTCCGGATCGGTGAGGCTCTGCACCCACCAGGCTTGGAGGAACTCACGTACCGGGCCGGCGTGTTCTTCGGGCCACTGCTGCCAGCGGCCCCGGGCCAGCGAGTACCCGGCCTCTGCGAGCCGTCCGAACATCGGCTCCGCGCGGCCGGCGACCAGGACGGTGGCGAACTGCGGCAGGATGCGGCGCAGCACGGCGGCGTGATCGGACCAGTCGATGGCCTGCCAGGTCCGGCGCAGGAGGTCCGGTCCCAGTTCCACATCCGGCGTCTTCAGCAGGGCGAGCTCCTGCGCACTGCCCCAGTGGCACTCGCAGTTGTTCTCGTCCGGATGCGCGGTCATGCCGCGGAAGGTGACGGAGAGGTTCTCCAGCGCCGCGCCGAGGCGGCGGTGTGCGGGACGGTCGGCGAGATGCATGGGCCCGGCCTTCGAGGACTCCGTCCGGCTTCCGCCGTCCGAAGGTCGCCACCTTACCCGCGTCCGGGACCTCGGTGACACGGCACGGCTCAGACCGGTTCGGGCTGCGGTTCCGGCCGCGGGACCGGTGCGAGTGTCGCTTCCCACCGCCTGGTGGTCCGTACGTAGCCGTAGATCACCGAGGTCATCGCCAGGATGAGCGAGGGCCCGGAGAGTTCCGGGTGACGGGCCATCTCCATCGGCAGGTAGCGGTACGACACCAGGAGCGCGAGGAAGACCGTGGTGCCGTAGGCGACCAGCTGGACGCCCCGCCGGTCCCAGCCGCGTTCGGCCGAGCGCAGCGCCGCCTCGATGGTGAGGGCGAACACCACGCCGGCGACCAGGTCGACGCCGTAGTGGTAGCCGAACCCCACCGTCGCGGCGAGGGTGGCGACCAGCCAGAACGTGCCCGCGAACCGCAGGAGTCGCGGCGCCCGGCGGGAGTGGACGAAGATCGCGACGGCCCAGGCGGTGTGCAGGCTGGGCATGCAGTTGCGGGGCGTGATCCCGTCGTACGTCATCGGGGCCGGGGCGGTGATCGGCAGGGGCGTGTGCGGCCACAGGTTGGCCGCGGCCCACTCCACACCGCCGGTGCCGGAGGCCCCCGGGCCGTAGGCGAAGACCGGCCCCACCACCGGGAAGAGCATGTAGAAGGCCGGTCCGAGCAGGCCTATCACCAGGAAGGTGCGCACCAGGTGATGGCTCGGGAAGCGGCGTTCGGCCGTCACGTTGCGCAGCTGGTACGCCGCGACGACCACCGCGGCCACGGCGAGCTGGCCGTAGACCAGTTGAAGGACGTGGGAGCTGATCGGGTCGGTGGCCTCGACCAGCCGGCCAGCCAGCCAGGACGGGTTGCCCAGCGCGTGGTCGGCCATCGCCACGTACTGGTCGAGCACCGTCGGGCGGGTCTTGGACGTGATGAACAGCCAGGTGTCACCGGTCTTGCGGGCGGCCACCAGCAACAAGCCCAGCCCTACGCCCTTCAGCAGCAGGACGCGTTCCACGCCGGTGCGGCGGGTGACTGCGACGACCGCGAAGCCCAGCATCACCCACAGCGCGCCGGTGCCGAAGTACTCGCCGTCGCCCGCCTCGACGCCGGCCGCCCATCGCACCAGCAGCAGGACGGAGTCGATACCGAGCGCGGCGCCGGCCGCGATGAACCGCTGCCGCCAGGTCAGCACCACCATCATCAGCACCAGGCCGCCGTACAGCGGGCCCGGTTTGGGGGCGAAGACCAGGGCCCTCAGCTGGTTGGTGATCGGCCCCGGTTCCCCGTAGCCGCGGGAGGCTATCTCCAGGGCGACGAGGAACCCGCAGGCCAGCACAGCCGCCGATATCCACAGCGTCGCGCGCCGGTGGCGCCACGCACTCCACGCCGTCCTGCCGCCTATTCGCGAGTCCACACCTTCGGAGGGCTTCACCCGGACACCGCTTCCGCGAACCGGTCGGTGTCGAACAGCTCGTTGATGTGTCCCCCCAGTTCGAGCCAGTGGCGTCCGGAGAGGTCGGCGGCGGCGCGGGCGTCGCCGCCGGCGCAGACTTCGATGAGCCGGCCGTGGTGCTCGACGGTGCCGCGGCCGCCGAGCAGGGTGGAGAACTCGCGGTGCAGGATGCGGTGGATCTGCGGGTGGAGCTGTTCGACGATCCGGCTGAGCACGGGGTTGCCGGCGGCCGCGACGGGGACGGCGTGGAAGCGGTCGTCGGCCGCGAGCGCGGCGGCGGTGTCGCCGGCGGCGACGGCCCGTTCGAAGTCGCGGTTGGCCTCGCGCATGCGCACGAGGTCCCGCTCGGTCATGACCGGAACGGCCGCCTGCACGGCGAGCTGGTCGAGGGAGCGCAGGACGGCGAGGGTGTTCTCGACATCGCGCCGGTCCAGGGTGGTGATGCGGGTGTAGACGCCGGGCTTCGCTTCGACCAGGCCGATGTCGGCGAGCCGGGCGAGCGCCTCGCGCACGGGCGTACGGCTGAGCCCGAGACGCTCGGCGAGCTCCCCGTCCCTGACCTTCTCACCGGGCACGAGTTCGCCGCGCACGATGGAGTCGCGCAGACGGTCGAAGACCTCGTCACTGAGAAGGCGGCGGGCGACGGGGCGGTCGAGTGACATATTGCGTACAGTACATCGCCGCTTTGGCGCCCTGACCGGGCGTGGGCGGGGTGGCAGGCGAGGGCGACGGCCGGGT